>NZ_JBGMEK010000122.1:0-8000 GCF_041447265.1 Microbulbifer epialgicus | reverse complement strand
TTAGGCACCTTCATCAAAACTGGTAAACCCCTCTTTTTCAAGAGGATGTGTCAGATTTGGTCTGAACTAATCCACCTATGCCCTTCAAGAGCCTGCCCATGGGCAGGTATCGAATGGATTCTTTCCTAAAGTTTTGGTTTGTTTATCTTTTCCTTTAATGCCATTAATATGAGCACCGCAAAGACTATTTCCTTTTCTGTAGCTCTTCAGTATTTCATATCTTACCCATGGCCTGAGATATGTTGATGTACCGATAAGCACGCAAGTTGAAGTTGTTCCCGCAACACCATTATTGATAAGTCTCTTCAAAGCGATACTACCGGTCTTACGGGCCTCTTCCCAAATTGATGCATCATAAAACCCTGCACTCTCTCTGTCCGATTTCGTTAGCCAGTGGTTTCTTACGACATTAGCTCTAAAATCAATTACGTCTTTGTAGTGAAAACTGAAGAAAACTCTTTTTGCCATATTATATTCTTCTAAATGTAAGATTAGGGTTGTTTACCGGCCATCCAGTCTTTAATGTCTACCCACTCGCTTATATTTCTATGAATGTAAAAATCATCATTTGTGAGGTCGAAATAAGGGTATAAGCCCAAATATTCTCTGCCTTCAAAATTTTCACCATCATCCATGATTGGCGCGACTGCAACTTTCCCTTTTTTAGCATCCATATAACCAAGCTCCCAAGGCATCCAAAGAGAACCAGAAGCAGATTGTGATGTTAAGTAAATTAATGATGAGCATCGATCCATGCGACTCCTTAACGTTGAAGCTGTTTCTGTAGTCACCCTTCCTCTATCAAGGTGATTGTCTTCTATCCAATCTATATAGACCTTGAAACCTTTCGTAAGCGGTACATGAACCACATTATTCAACTTGCTTTGGCAGACTGGCATGATGCTCCCTCCATCAACTTCGGTTCGTTATTCCCGCTAATCACAAATGGTTTAGAAATCTTGCAATTGCCTCCATTGTGGCCGACGCAATGGAGGCCCTAAAAATGTCTTTTCCCAAGCCCAGTGTGGATATCAATGAAATAAAAAGAAAATATCATAAGCTGGATGACCTAGAGGAAAAAGAGGGGCTCTTAGATGATCCAAAGGAGCATAAGAAAAACTAGCTACCTCTCCTAAGTTCTAATCTTCGATAATTTTTTCACTTAAAATATAACAATAACTATCAGTGGAACCGCCGGATTGTGAGGGCTGTATCCCAGCGATCAGCAGAGTTTTTCAGAAGCCCAACAGGCAGTCCCCAATGGTGCACCTTACGCTCGGTAGACGACGCAATTGAAGCACCCAGGAAGCGCATTGTGAATATGAATATAATCCACCTTCCCTAAGGAAAATTGCTTTTCGAGCACACCCTCAAGCTCCGCTCCCTGAGCAACCTCAGCAGTCTCCATTACCCCCTCGCAACTATAAGCGCGAATTGAAAGTAGCCTGTGTCGCAGCATCAGTGGAACTTCATTAGTATCTAATTTCGCGGGTTCGGCATGCTCCCGAATAAAGATAGGGCCTGAAGCACGATAAAAGGATGAAGTATTATGATGGCTATAGGGTAGGCAGAGTACCCTCTCACCTGCTTTGGCATCCACAAGGGACACCCTGCAGGGATAACCGGGGCTCGCATCTACAAGCTTCCAGCAAGCATTTTTTTCTTTCAACTGAGTTTCTGGAAGCATCAATAAATGGTAAAAATTTAGCGGGTTAATGCCTTGTATTTGAAATGCCATGCTAACTGCAACCTGATTGATCAAGAAGAAACAATCATAACTTCACAGCACACCGAGTATCGGTCATTTTCGGAAGTGTAAATTTGAGCAAAGTTGATATAGAGGTCCGACCGGTAAAAGCGTTGAATTTAGCCACTAAGGCTTTAACTCATTGATATTACTAATCTTTTACTCGATTTTTAGCTCAAACCCCATTGGCTTAACTTTCCGTGCCAAATTGAGTTCAAAGCTACCCAAACGCCCCAGGTGATCAGTATGGTACGGCGAAAATTTAGCCATTTGTTCGTAAGCGATTTCATCAGATCAGATCGTAGGTGAGAATTGTATTTAAAGTACCAGGATAGCACCGCTGAATGCCAAGTCATGGAAGGCTTAAAGGCTTATGGCATCAATAGATAAATATAGCTGCTCAGCGGACATCCGCCTTCTTGCGACCAGCATCGCTATATCATGCGGCTGCGGCCATCCCAACTTTCTCAAGCTGGATATTCCAGGGTAGCAGTGCCTCATAATCCTCAACACACTGACAGTATAGAAGCTGGCTGTAGTTTAGGTTGTGCTTACGAGTATAGGCGCGCTTGGACTGAGAGCTTTTCTCGTAGGCCCTGACATGACTTTTCCACTGTTGTTGATTCATGGGGCTTTTCTCCGAAGTTGATGGAGGGGGTATCATGGCAGCCTGTCAGAGCAAGTTGAATAATGTGGTTCATGTACCGCTTACTTACCAACGTATGGTTGAGAAAGGTCTAGGTGAAGATGCAGAAGACCTGAAGGTAGCTACGGTGCACTGGCTGCAGCATACAGTGATCTCCGAAGATGTGAAATACCGCCCGCGAGAACATTTCCGTGATGACGCTGGTCACTCAAGTATGGCAACGACCGACCGGTATATTGATTCTGATATGCGTGAGAGACATGAAAGTGGGCGTAATAAGCGAGTTAAAGTAATATAACCGCCCTACTCTATATTTATCGAAAGCCACATATTTCATTACGACTTTCAAACATATAGATTTAAAAGAAGTTATCACGCGCAATCATCATTAACAATTTATTTGGAATAGCCACTTGCAAATAAGCAAGTGGCTGTTTTGAGGAAAATTCTAATGAACAAGTAAAGTTCAGGTCAGCCTTTCTACTGCCAGTTACTAGCCTCGTCCTGAGCCCGAATCAAACTTGCAGGTCGCATATCAACCCAGTTTTTCTCTATATAGCTGACACAATCCTGACGTTGCTCAGGACCATAAACGATGCGCCAACCTTCCGGGACGTCCGCGAACTCAGGCCACAAGGAATGCTGGTTTTCATCGTTTACTAGCACAAGGAAAATGCCATCTGCCTCGTCAAAGGGATTACTCATATCATGCTCCTTTTTTTAATAATTCGCGCTGAAAGTATTGTCTGCAAAAAATACGCAATGAGATCAAGACGAACGGCGCCAACGCAAAAACGCCAATCGAAATATTCCAAATGTGTGCCACCCTTTTACTGCCTCGGAAATACTTTGGAACTAGCAGCTGCTAATGCCTAGGCGGCCTTAATATGTGCGAGTTAAAAAATCTAAATTAAGCCCATAACACATGATTATTTGTATCTTCACAATCCGTATCGCTGCGCAAGCAAGTGCCCGATAACAGAGAGAAATTGTGGGTGTGCCATCTCGTCGTGCCTGCATTCGACCATGTGCTCACTGATGGTACCGCTAACGTACTGGTGGAATTCGGCAACACCGGGGGAACCCGATGATCGACTCTTGCCGGCCGTGAAATACACCAAGTCGCCATCGAAACTGCTTCCGGGAAAGTAGCGACCAAGCATCGCCACGTCATTGCTGGTAGCACTGACAAAGCGTTCTAGTTGTGCCGCATCGAAGCCGGAATAGATGCTGTACTTCAGCAGCTCAGCGGCGCGGGCGTAGTCGAGATCCTGCGCCTCAAATTGAGCGACATCACAGCCGGAATGGAGCAGAAACTCTCGTAGAATCCGATTCGGCGATTTCGCATTCGCCTCGTGGTCGTAGCCCGGATAGGCCGCCAGCAAGTAGCTGTCGAGCAATACCAGCCGTTCGACGCGCTCTCCTGCCGAACGCAATCGCAGTGCAATCTCGAAGGCAACCACACCGCCATACGACCAGCCGAGAAGGTGGTATGGGCCTTGCGGCTGGATCTTGCGAATATTCGCCAGGCAGGCTTCCGCAACTTCTTCAAGCCGCGTAGGCAACACTTGATGTTCAATCAGCGCGCTACCTTGCAGCGCATAGATGGGCCGTCTCCGATCCAGATGCCGGGATAAGCCGGTATACCACCACCCCAACCCACCGGCCGGGTGAACGCAAAACAGTGGCGGCAAATCACCCGCAGAGCGGATGGGTAAAACTGGCTCCAGGCCAGACAGTTTTTGTAACGGCTTTGCCAACCGCCTGCAGAGCGCCGCCACCGTGGGTGCTTCGAATAGGGTGCGAGCAGACAGCTCCACACCCAACACATTACGGATGCGTGTAATAAGACGAGGAACCAGCAGTGAGTGTCCACCCAGCGCAAAGAAATCATCTTCGACACCCACCTGGTCGAGTTCCAGGATCTCGCCAAACAACTCGCATAGTGCCTGTTCCTGTGGTGAGCCTGCTGGACGCAAGTGCGCGTCGTCGATCGGCGGCAACGCCTTGCGATCAATTTTGCCATTGGGGAGCAACGGCAATACCGGAAGTATCTTGAATGCCGAAGGCAGCATATGTGCGGGCAGATGTGCTGCGAGCCTTTCGCGCAGGCAATCCGTATCGACCGATGTCCACGCAGATGCGACACAATACGCGGCTAGCCGTTGCTGTCCAGACCGCACATCCGACAAGCACACTACAGCCTGTTCGATAGTATCGTCTTCCCGCAGCAGCGCTTCGATTTCACCGCATTCGATTCGGAAACCGCGGATTTTGACTTGTTGATCTGCACGACCGAGATATTCCAGAATACCGCTTTCACGCCACTGGGCCAGATCCCCACTGCGGTACATGCGCGCTCCGGGTTCAAATGGATTGGCGATGAAGCGCTCAGCAGTCAGCGCGGCGCGGTGAAAATAACCACGTGCCAGCCCCTCACCCGCTACGTACAATTCACCAGGTACGCCGGGCGGCACCGGTCGCAGGAATGGGTCGAGCACATAGGCGTGCATATTGTCGATCAGGCGTCCCAGTGGTACGCCGTGCGCGCCCTCTTCCCGCGCCTGGGTCTCGTGGCAGGTTGCATCCCAGAACTCCGAGGTGCCGTAAATATTGAACAAGCGGGCGTGCGGCAAGTGATCGTGAAACTGCTCCACGAGGTCGTTCGTCAAGGTTTCGCCGCTGCAAGACCAGTAAGTGAGTTTTGGAAGCCGTTCGCTCAGAACCGCTTCGCTCTCTAGCAGCGCGCGCAGCAGCGACGGTACCAGCACGATCCGGCTTGCACCAGTAGCGGCCAGCGCATCAATCATTTTGTCGGGGTCGCTAGCGGCTTCTCGCGGCAGGATCGACACACGCTGCCCCCTTATCAAGGGCATGAAAACTTCCCACAGCATGTCGATAAAATTCGGCGTTGTTTTTTGTGCATAGCAGGCGTCGCCATCACCATGCTCCAAATCCCATTGCAGGCGTGCAGCGACCAGCCGATGACTGCCCATAACTGCCTTCGGGCGACCTGTTGATCCAGAGGTATACAGCAAGTAAGCCAGCTGATCGGGATGGGGACTGCACATAGAGCCCGGGGTGTGCGGATCGTCAACGTCGGGGGCTACGGTGGGCACGTAGACATCCGGCAGCTTACGGACTTGCGCCGGTTGTGCAACGATGGCCACCGGGCGCGCGTCTGCAAGCATGTAGTGCAGTCGTTCAAGCGGGTAATCCGGATCCAGTGGCAAGTAGGCGCCGCCTGCTCTGAGAATCCCCAATACGCCTACCACCATATCGGCCGAACGATCCGTGCAAAGGCCGACGATACTTTCCGGCCCAACGCCCATGACGTGCAACCGTCGCGCCAGCCCATCCGCGCGGCGGTCGAGCTCGCGGTAGCTGATTACTCCCTCCACATCTACCAATGCCACCGCCTCGGGCGTGCGCCACACCTGGGCGGCAAATAGGTCTACGAGCGTTGTTTCCGCACGCGGATTTGCGGTGCTATTCCAGTCCCTCACTACCAGTTGGCGGTCGGCGGCGGAGATGGGGTCGATCAAACCAATCCGGCATTCCGGGTGGAAGATGACGCTGTCGAGCACGCGTACAAAGCGGTCGACAATCCGTTCGATCTGCGCCCGGCTGAACAGTGGCGCTTGGTAGCTTATTTCCAACTGGAACGGTGCTCCAGGTACCACCGAAATGCCCAACGGGTAATGCGTTGCCGCAGCACCGTGGCTGCTGTGCAGCGAAACCTCGATCCCCTCTTCCGCGCCGTCCCCGGCAGTTTCCACGGTTACCGGATAGTTTTCATAAACCACCAGTGTGTCGAACAATTCACCCATGCCCAAGGCACGCTGTATATCTGCGAGACCGACATGCTGGTACTCCAGCTGGTCCGCCTGTTGTTTCTGCAGTTGTATCAACAGGTCACTTACTGATTCCCGCGGCTTTAGGCACAGCCGCACCGGCACGGTATTGATGAACAAACCCACCATATTTTCTATGCCGGCGATATCCGGCGGGCGCCCGGCGACGGTAGCGCCAAACACAACATCGTCGCGCCGTGTCAATTGCGCCAGCAATATTCCCCAGGCGGCTTGGACAAATATATTGGGAGTCAGTTGGCTATCGCGTGCCCGCTGCAGCATCGCCTCTCCCAGCGCAGCCGGCAGCGACACGCGATGCATTTCCGGGATCGCGCGCACCGTGCTGACCGGGGCCAGCCGAGTCGGTTCAGCGAGACCCTTCAAGGCCTCTTCCCACACCGCCAAACCATGCTCCCGATCCCGCTCGGCGACCCAGGCCAGGTAGTTCCTATAGGGAGTCACGCGCGGCAGCGCCGATAGATCGCCGCCGTTGCGATACAACTCGAACAGCTCTGCCTGGAGTATCGGTGACGACCAGCCATCCATCAGGATGTGGTGGCTGGTGAAGACAAAATGGTGGTTGAGCCTATCGCCGTCGCGTACCAGAAGGCAGCGCAATAGAGGGCCGCGCGAGAGTTCGAAACGCTGGCACTGATCGTCTGCCAGCAACGCGCGCAGCTCTGCGCGCCGCTGTTCCACGCTTCCCTGCAAGGTTACTTCGCGCCAAGGTACCTCTACCGCTTGCGGGATCGCCTGTACCGGCGAGGTCAGTCCATCGTGCACAAAACTCGCGCGCAGGTTGGCGTGCCGCTGTAATAGTAGGTCCACCGTATTGCGCAAGCGCGCCGCGTCCAGTTGGCCGCGCAGGGTGAAGACCATCTGCACCACGTAACTATCTGGCGATTCCTCATCGTAAAGGGTGTGGAACACAAAACCGTGTTGCAACGGTGACAACGGCAAAAGCTCCTGCAGCGGCCGCTGTGTCGCTTCAATCGCTTCTATCTGTGCCTGAGTCAGGTGTGTCAGTGGCGCGTCCGAAGGCGTCAGCAGCGTGCCATCACCGGCCGCAACGGTCGCGGCTAAACGCCGCAGCACCGCAAACCAACGCTGTGCCAGGTCGCGCAAACTCGCTTCATCCAATAGTTCTGCGCCCCAACTCCACTGCGCGTGTAGCGAGGGTCCCCCAGTAGCGTCTTCGGTGGTCGCATTCAGGGCCAGAGCATGGACCAGGGCACGCTCACCCTCGCTATCTGCACCGGCCACCGGTTCTCTGGCCATGCCCCAGGATTTACTGCTTTCCGCGCTATCTCCCACCGCGAAACGTCCGAGGTAGTTAAAGCCAATCTGTGGGACCGGTGCCCTGCCGAGTACGTCGACGCTCTCCTCGTCCAGGTAGCGCAACAGGCCGTAACCGACGCCCTGATCCGGCAGTTGCCGCAATTGTTCCTTGATGGTCTTGAGTGCCCGCTCCAGCTCCACGCCGCCGCGCATAGCGGCATCCACATCCACTTGATGCAGATCCAGTTGCAGAGGGAACTGGCTCGTGAACCAACCGACGGTGCGCGTAAGATCCGCGCCGTCTACCACGGCTTCGCGACCGTGGCCTTCGAGTTCCAGGCGAACCAGCCGATGGTCCCCCAGGCCACAATGGCGCCGCCAGTCCATCACCGCCAGGGCGAAGGCTGTCAGTAGTACATCGTTGATCCGGCCGTGAATACGCTCCGGTGCACGGGTCAGCAGTATGCGCGTGACG
>NZ_JBGMEK010000121.1:0-8190 GCF_041447265.1 Microbulbifer epialgicus | reverse complement strand
AGAATATTCACACCCTCTTCCCTTAAGAAGCCGGCAAAGCTAGGCCCCTGAGCCTTTTGTGCACCAGAAGAAATCGGGCCATCATGTCCAGGTTGCGATAGAAGAATAGGAGTAGTAAGTAGAGGAGCTTCCAATTCCTCATCCGCAGCTTCCATCTCTATTTTCAACTCCCGAATAATCCGACCCAGCACGGTGTCTGCTGACTCAGCCCGTATGGAATAAGTATTACCTGCTATAGATTCAGAACCTAAAAACATTATCCAGTGCCTATCCAAGGGCAGGCGCTCCCCTGTAACAACTACTTCATCGGGAGGGGGAGGGGGAGGGGGAGGATCACCCTCAAACTCCGGCTTTTCTTCTTCTCCAGTAAAACCTGTCGGGTCCGTCAAACTCAGGGGATTATTAAACACATAGCTATAGCGATTCCAGCTCTGACTATAGGTCGGCGCCTGCACAATCGGGTCGGGGCTAAGGAAACGGCCCAGTGTCGGGTCGTAGATACGCCCGTTCATATGAATCAGGCCAGTTCTATCCAGATGCTCATGACCGGTATAGCCGCGCTTAGTGGTGAGGCCTTGTACTGTAAAAAGCTCTTGCAATTGCTGCTGATCCAGGTCGCCACTCCAGTCGTCCTGGCGGCGGCTGCCATCCGGGTTGAAGGCGAGATTTAAGATCTCAAGGCCTGCTTCATCGGTGATTTTTTCAATGGAGCCCAGATGATCTCGGTGTAGGTACTGGTATTCGCCGCTGGTGCCCGTTAGATCGATAATGGCGATATGCTGCACACTGCCCGCCATCTGGGTTTTATGGATAGCGAGAATACTGGCATCTGCAGGAATTTGCTCCTCGTAGCTACCTACAATAAAGGCTTTCTCGGTTTTGAGCTGCCCACCTTCCATCCAACTGGATTCGCGGTAGTAGCGCTGGCCATCAGGGCCGTATTGGAAGCGGTCTCTGGCAGTCGGTGTACTATCGCTTTGACTGCTGCCCAGCACAATTTCTGTGGGCAGTTGCCGTGTATTCCAACTAATCCACTTGTCATCACCACTGGCAGCATCGTAACGTTCGATGGCGCCGTTGGCATCGTAATACAGGCTCTGCGAGACCCCATTAATGGTGACACTACTCACTGCATTAGGGCCCGCATTGCCAAAATCACCATACTGGTAGCCGGTCACCTGAGTGTCGCTACTTACGCTGGAGGTTTTAGAGAGAATATTGCCCAGTGTGTCGTACTGAGTACTGAGCACCCGGTCTCCACCCGCCACCATAGTGGCATGGCGTAGCCGATTGAGGCCATCGTAGGTAAAATCTTCCTGTCGCTGTAAAGTGTTGGAGTCGGAAAATGCCAGCCGGCTTTCCAATGCGCCATTGGAGCGCCAGCGATATTCATTGTTTTGTATCTTACCGCTACCAGTATTAATGGACTCCAGGCGTCCGGTATGTGCGTTATAGCTACGATTGGTGATTAAACCATTACCATAGATCTCTTCTTGGACTTGCCCGCGGGCATTGATATCAGTAAAAGTTCGTAGAGGGTTACTGCCCGCCAAATCATCACTAAGACTCTGTAAATAACCAGCGCCATTGTAATGGTAATAAGCTTCAACTCCATTGGGATAGGTCACTCGGTTCAGGCGGCCACTAGTGTCATACCCATAGCTATGCTCGTAGCTTTTATTGTCACTGCCGCCCACTAAGCGGGTAGTCACACTTTGAAGCTTGCTATCACCGCGATAACTATAAGATTCTAGAAAAACCTCAACGCCACCTTCGGTATAACTTCGACTTTCCAAGCTCCCCTTTGCGTTCGGCGCATCATAGAACCACTCCGCAATTCCGGTTTCATCAGTTTGCTTTGTCAGTCTACCTAGGCTGTCATAGTCATAGTCAATCGCTTGCCCTTTATTATCCTCTTGCCATACCAACTGGCCAAGGGCGTTATAAAGACTTTCAACAGTTCCTGTATTCGGGTCGGTAAGCTGAACTCGATAACCCGCTCTATCAAACTCAAAGCTAGACTGAGTAGCGGGGTCATCCAGGCCCCCGCTACCTAAAGTGACAGTTTTTATTAGCCCGCTACCATCATAGGTATAGCGAGTGTGCACCATCTCCCCCATAGCATCGTCTACAGATTTGACCAGGTTTCCGGTCAAACTGTAATACTGTTCGCTTACCTGGGTGTCACTCACACTTTGGTTAGACGTTAAAATATTCTCCGTTAAAGTAACTTTTACTTGGCGGTCGCTACTTATTGGCGAGTAAACAATATCAGTAATATTGCCATCGGGCCTTTTTACTGCAGTTACCCGGTTCCGGTTATCGAGAGTCAACTGGGTAAAATGGGGGAGCTCTCCAGGGAAGTAGGGCTCTGTTTCAATATACAGCCTCCCCTGAGCGTCATATTCATACTCTCGACGCGACCAATTATTGCTATTAAAAGATTCTGTGTCTGACTGTACGAGCCGGCCTAAAAGATCGTAATACTGGTTAATGGTGGGGGTAATGGTTGACCGGGTTTGAACTCTATAGGGAACCAGCATGCTACCACTTACGGGGCAGGATACACTTCCACAGAAATCATAGTCTGTATTAAATACCACACTGTCCGCATTTGTATGCTCAGACTCTCGACCAAATGAGTCATACTTGGTGCTAACCTTGCGGCCATTCGCATCAGTAACACTGGTTACGCTACCAAACCGCGGGTCGTAACCTATGGTGATCTTCTGGTCTAGTGAATTAGATAGGGTTTGCGGGTATCGACTATCAACAAAATTAGAGGCCAAAGAACTACTTGATTTAACATCCAACCTATCATCGGCGTTATCAGGCGCACTCGTAATCTCACTCACAAGATTTCCACTGGCATCATAGCCATAATCAACGATCAGCTCATAAGTTTCATCTCCAGGATACGCTGTAACACTGCCCGTTTTATTAGTTGAACCATAAGGAGTGTAAACCAACTTCTGAACCCTATCCGCAGAATCACCGATATCACCATCGTAATGCCTTACCTCACGAGCATTAACAAAGCCTATTAGCCATGGATTTGTTCGATTGTAAAAAGTAATCGTGGTTTCATTGCTGCGCTCTACATTACTCAGGTTAGCTTTTTTAACCTCCCCCCAAAAACTTTGATCATCACTAAAGCTTGCATTCTTAGCTATGCGAACGCTTTGATAAGTACCTGAGATCACCTCTCCAAAAGCACCATAGCTTTCTGATTCTATTTCAGTTTCTTTGGATTCATATCCCAAGACCTGTCCCTGCTCCAATATGATTTTTAAACTCTGTTCAACATAAGAGTAAAGGGTACTATTTGATCCTATAGCCAAAGGAATTGATTGATGCCGGAAATGCTGTTGAGTTAACAGCTCTTGATGGGCGGGATAGACACCATCATATTGATACAGCCTCGCTGTCTTACCAAAATGAGGAAAGTCCTGACGAAGCTGTTTATAAGTGGAGATACCGGAAGCAGTATCATAGCTATATTGCGCATAATAACCTAGAAAGCCCCAGCCAATAGTGCTTGAAAGCCCATACCCCTGGTAATCATAGAGGGTGACGTGACAACCCTGATGATAGCCGTCACTTGGATCTGTATCCATCTGTTCACAGCTACCAGCCAGTCCATTTGAGCGATGCACCTCACTGACCAATCCACGATTATTACCACTGGCTTCGGACCACTCAGAGGCATACTGAGGTACAGCTGGGGTGCCAAAAGGGTTGGAATCCATATTCTGGATATCACCCAGTCGCTCATATTTAAAATGGGTATTTCGACCTATGCCATCTGTTACCTTTTCTATACCTGTTGTTGAGTCGATTGAATTACCTTCTAAAGAAGACCACGATAACGTTAATGGGTTAAGACAGGATCGACCAGCACCATTTTGTTGATAAGCACAAAGCTGTACCTGTTTAAGGCGCCGTGAATGCTCTTGTTCTGGAATTGCCGGTTCCTCTTCCGATATGAAAAGATATTCTCTCTGTAAAGTATCATCTAAGTGAATACGTATATGGTGTAATAAAACCAGCTGCTCTTGCTGAATTTCATCAGGCCCTATCGGTTGAGGTGGTGCATCTGTACGAGTTCCATATTGGAACTCGATTTTGGCATCACCATTATTTCCATAAACGATTTCCAGGGGGTAATTGATTCCCTGAATCTCATCCCGGTGATATTTATACTGAATACTGTTACCAAATGCGTCTGTTACCTTTTTGATAGACCAAGCAAAGACTGAGGAATTACCCACTCTAAGGCGGCTATCGTCACTCGTTCCGTATTCAATTATTTTTCCATCGCTGGTTTTAACCTGAAACCAGTACTCCCCATCGTCAGTCGCTTTCATTTCTATGTACTGAAAGCTCTCACGAAGGGTTCTATAGCTTGAATCTTTTGTAAAGTAGTCCCCTGAAACGACAACCAATGGCTCACCATCTAAACAAAGTGAATCCTTATTATCATCAAATGATATCTCTGAACCTGATGGAAGATCCTTCACGCAGCGACGAATCTCACTGATACCAGCCAGCCGCCAACCATAGCCGAGGGTATCTTCTGGTAATGTCTCATTGGACCGCCACCGATAGCGAGCCCCTGAATAACCTACAGAAAGACCCGGCTCTAAACCGTTCACCCCTGGTGCAACCTGGATAGGGATAGAAACAACCGCATCCCCCTTCGTTGAAACCTTTGTTCGATATGGGATTGTCCCAGGTGTATCTGCAAGTTGAGTCGTAACAGCCGGTGGTTCATCAATACCTTCTAAATTGTGGACATCGATGAAATCACTCTGAGCCCAGCCTGACGAAACATCATGGTTCCACGCTCGAACTTTATATTTGTATTGATCCGGCTCTCCGCCACGGGCGGCATACTGGTTGGACTGTGTGCTGGCAAGTACCGTTTTCCAGCAGAGCCCATCGGATTCAACCGCGCAACCCGATTCAGGATTAATTTTACGGGCTCTCTTCAGCTCATAATGAGTAAAATCAGTAGTCAGTTTTGTCCAAGTGACATCGTAATCCAGTTTTTCAGCCCTTTGGGGAGCGGAAATTTGAATATTCCCGGGCGAGGTGTAAGGGATATCTACAGGTACACTTTTTTCTGGTGACCAGCTAGTGCTACATAGGTTATCCGTATTACAAGCCTTTACTCTAAAATTTAGGTACCGCTGCTACCCTCGGCTAACTGAATAAGATCCGAAGCACCAGTAACATTGGAATTGCTACATTCATTATCACCAAAACTACCAATAGGGGGCTTGCACTCCAAAATATAGTAATCCGCTCCTGTAACTGCCTCCCAGCGAACATAAAAATTTGTAGTTTGTTTGCTATCAGGGTCAGTAATCGTGGCCACACTACTCGGCGGCTTGGAGACGATCGTGGTAGATGAGGTACGCCAACCACTGTATTCCGTGAAAGAATCACCAGTCGCATAACTCCTGACGCGATATCGATAAGAGCCATTATCTAATGGTACAGCGCCAATATTTCTGGAAAGTGTACTCTTACCTACTTTAGGGCAGCTTGATTCAGACTGCCATTGGCCATCTTTTTCCTGGCACCATTGATAGCCATCTATATTGGGAGGAGTACTAGCTGCACCCCAATTGATAGAAAACACCCCATTGGTATCTCTACTACCATCCTCTCTTCCAGAAAATGAGATAGTAGAAGGTGCCCCGGGAATAACCCGTGCAACTGTAGTATCATAAAATATAGGGTCAGGCTCTATACAGAAATTACGTGACCATTCCAAACACCCGTCAGCGCTGAAACTGTAAGTATATCCCCCTCCGGAAGGGACATTATCTGTCCGCCAACCCGTCTTACCACTTGGAAACCAGCCACTATCAAATATAGTTGTCCCATTACGCCTAATAACGATTCTACTCGGACTCTTATCAAGGTTCCAAGCAATTTTTACCTGATGTCCAGAAATAGAATCAACATAAAAGCTGGACGCTTGTACAGAAACGGCTATTAATAGTACAAACGAACCAACAAGAAGATAACGAAACCAAAATAAAAGATCTTTCATAATAATTAGTAAGGCGGGGGTTTTAAGGAATGAAGCAAGACCCAAAAATGAAATCTATTTAAAAATTTTCACAATACTAACACAAGGACAAATGTAAGTTTAAATATAAAAAATTAGCCAGTAAATCAATATAACAATTGTGACATTTATGTATTTTTTAAAGGTATTTATATTTAGGGAGCTTCTGATCAACCAAGTCTTTTTTTTGACCAGGCTAGGCTGATTTACAAATGGGGCTACTTATGAGGAAAGCTTTAATTTCCGCAAAATAGCGCTCCAATTTTCTGCCTGAAATCCGCTATAAACGGATTTCAGGCGCACTGCCCCTAGGCGTTCAGTATTTTCGCTAACCCACGATATCGAGTCTTGTTGTGGTCAAACTGATACTTGAAGTGAAAAATACAATATCTACTTTACATACCGATTACTTTCTGAGCTGCTCTTTCCACCCATGAGTCCATTGCATCCTGTTCACTTCTTATTTTATTATCTGGATGTCCCAAATACTCCCGAACGGAAGTATTTTCTGCAATATAGCTTCCAGTTCATCGCATTTAGACCTTCATCCTTATATGATGTCATCAATTCATCTAAGATACCCAAATAAGTTGATTTTGTGTCTCCCGCCCGAAAAAACAAAGTTGAAAGGCTTTCAGATTCTTTTGTACCATCTTTTTTAGTTTTATTCGTTAGTTCAATTTCCAGAACCTGAATAGAAGTTTTTTGATCTCTTGCAATCACTGCATGACAGTAGCGACGAGGACGATTATTGACTAAATGTTGAGTACGGCAACGCATTTGAGGTACATCACCTATCTTGCTCTCAACTTTCCAACCATGTATTTCCTTCAGCTTCTGCAACATTTCTTGAAAAAATACAATCTTCTCTGGTGCATCAATAAGATCTGGCGGATCAAAATTATCGACCTCTGCTCTCACCCCCTTACCTTAATCAGAACCTTCTAGTAAACTGCCCAGTTCCTCTGGTGTTTGCTCCTCAAATTCGTCAAGCATGTCCGATTCAATATTTGGAGGCAGAACCTTAAAATGCCTTGGACTGCGTCTAGTATCTACGTCGACTTCAAAATTAAGTCCACTTCGACTCAGCTTTATCGTATATCGGCGCATCCTTGCTTTGGGCCGATTTTCTGGGTCTAATTCTTTTATATTAGCCGGTGATCATAACTTTAAAGGTAATTTCGCCTCTCTACGTTCTCGTAATTTATTTTCCAAAAGTATCTTGTCATCCGGATGTGAAAAATTAATAGTGCCAATATCCGGTGGCTTCAAGCCAGAACCAGATCTTATTTCTCGTATGCATACATAATTATTTCTGAGTCTCTGCCTGTGAAGCGTCCGAAAGAGAACTCACTGTGACTAAGATCTGGTGGATTGCAGTCAAATGTCCACCGTTCAGAGTCATTACTGGACTTTGTATAGCGATTGATGTTTCGAAAGATAGATCCAAAACTGCTTTCCACCTCAGGAAAGAAAAATATCCAAATAAAGAGTTTTCGAAACTGTAAATTATTCGAGTATCGAACAGGAATAATTGAGGATAGCTTTACCTCACCGCTCCAATTTTCTTTCCAGGCTCTGCCTAGCTGCCAGGTATTTCCCTGATTAATAGCAGCGCAAACTACTTCTGGAGAATGCAAAAAAAATTATACGAGCCAGCTCAGTAACTGGCTGCCAGTATACTTTTTCACTGGTATTAAATCGTTTCTGTTCAACCTTGTGCTTTATTTTCTATTGATATCATGGGGAAATTTTTCCAGCTATCAGAGCTGGAAGATAATCAATATATAGAGACCTGCGGAATTATTAGACCACTAGTTGTAAGAGGGGTGCTTGATACCCAGCCTTTTTGATGTCGATGGCTGCTTCAGGGTTGAGAGGAAATTGTTCCCGAATATCACTGACAATGGCTTACCAGTCGAATAATAAAAAGGCCGCCAATTCTAAGTCAGAAAGTAAGTGGACTATGCGATTATTTGTTAGCGCAGGCCGACGATGGACCCTGACTCTGCTAGTGGTCCATGCGGTTAATTCTGTAACGATTGTTTTGCACGCTCTACGGAAGCCAAGATTTGACCGGCGGGCTTTGTCCATTTAAATGGCTTTGC
>NZ_JBGMEK010000120.1:0-8292 GCF_041447265.1 Microbulbifer epialgicus | reverse complement strand
TGGTCATGGGTCATCTCTTTTTTGTTAATGGTAAAGAAATGACACAGAATTCTGAACACTACCGAGGTGCCCACATTAAAATTGAAAGCAGTAGTGCCGCAATTACATTCCCAATAAACTTTAGAATTGACTCCCCCTTTTCATGAGCTTTATGAGCCCATCGGAAATTAGCTCAAACATCAAGTGACAGTTAAGTCAGGAGTCTTCGCTAACAGTTGGAAGGTTTTATAGACTGAAGCTCGTCCCAGACGGAGTGAGGAGAACCTTGAGGCGAGACAAGGAAGTACCAGCGAAGCTCATTAATTTTTTCACAGTAAACTTGATTCCCTTTAAAATGGAGAGTCTGTTTCTTTTTGGTCACGAATGGCTCAACCCAGCTTATCTGGCCAGTGTATTCCTCATCAGCCTGCTCCATTGTGACAGCAGGTTCATACTCTTTGCCATCACTGACCGCCTTGTACAAACCTTTATAATAGGCGACGATAAACTCTTGAATTTCAGACTTCTGAAAAACTTGACCTTTCTCAGGTTTATGGGTCCATGAAAAAGCGTAGCTAAAAAAGTCTTCCTCTTCGGGTTTATACATACCTGGAAGAAACACAAGTTCTTCAATACCATTTAAGGTGATATCTGAAGCAAATTCGACCGGAAAAGGAATCACTTCAGTCTTTGAGGATTTTGGGAATTTGGAGTAGGTACTAAGCTCTTCTGCAAAGATCACAGGCGAAAAGATAAGCGTAATACATGTAACTAGTCGAATAAGAATGCCATCTAATTTAACACGCTTAACCATTTATGCCGACCTCTTTTTAATTCCACACGCTAGCGAAAACACGCAACCAATTTTTACCGATTATTTTTTCCACCACTCGATCAGGAACTCCTTTTTGACTTAGCTTGTAAGCAATAAGCTCCATTCGTCTTTCAGAATTTAGTTCGGGAATAAATGGTGGACGATGTGGTGTTTCGCCGGGCGCAGAAATTCCTGCAGCAATACGACGCGCAACCTCTTTACGGATACTTTCACGATAATCGGGGCCATCGTTGACTGGCACTACTCCTTGGTCACTGCCTATGGCAATATGGTCTTCCCCACAAACTTTATAGGCGTGAAGTATGTGTTTGATTACCATATCGGCTTTAATTTCGTGCTCACCCCCCTCTAAAAATGGCATTAAATAGATACCAACCAAGCCGCCAGTATCAGCTGCAGCCTTTAATTCTTTATCATCATTGTTACGAGGGTGCTCGTAAATCGCGTTGCAGCCAGTGTGAGATATCACAACTGGTCTTTTTGCCTGTTCGATAGCACTCGAAACAGTTCTCTTTCCTGAATGTGAAAGATCGACCAACACTTTCTCTGACTCCATTACCTCGATGGCTCTTTTCCCAAGCGAAGTAATTCCAGAGTCTTTCTTGACAAGCCCGCCACTGCCAAGAATTGAAGGTCCGTTGTAGGAGACCTGCATTATCTTGACACCCATCTTCGCGAATTCTGAAATGTCCGAAAGTGATTTATCAAACATTTCGGTTGACTGGAATCCCATTATGATACCAAGCTTCTTTTCCAGCTTAGCTTTTAGGATGTCTGAAGCGGATTGAATCAAAATTAAGCTGGTTGAGTTCTGCTCAATGATCGATTTGGTTTTTTCAATTTTCTTTATAGTCTCAGCATAGTCGTCACCAGGGTAAGGAACAGTCATATTCAAAGCACTGATCCCAGAGTTTTTGAAGGCATCTAGCGCGGCTTGAGTGACTGGTTGTCTAAGTGAAAATGCCCCACCGAGTCCATCAATGACAATCGATGAATCGTATTTACTCCAGATTGACTTACTTACATCAGTGCTAGAAAAAGCATTTAATACACCTGAGTTAATAGCCAGATAAGAACCAAGACTGCCTGATACAAGAGATTTAATTAATACTCTTCTGTTTATTTTATTCATAATGCTCCCAGAACTAATCGGCACTTCGTGAAGCAATACACTCCACTTCCACTTTGGCATCAAGCGCCAATCCACTCGCTGCAAAAGCACTTCTCGCAGGCATTTTCCCACTGAAGTATTGAACGTAGACCTTGTTTGCCACTGGCCAATCATCAATATCGGCGAGCATTAAAGTGCATTTAACGACATCATCAAAACTTAAGTTTTTACTTTTAAGAACTTGGCCAATATTCTTCATTGTTTGATGCATCTGAGCGTCCAGGGTCTCTCCCGCCAACGCTAAAGTTGAAGGGTGATTTCCGATTTGGCCAGACAACCAAATAGTTCCATTCATCTCGCGTGAAGAAGAGAAAGGCAACTGTGGATCATCACCGATAAAAATAAATCGTCCATTCTTTATCACATGGGCAATCGACTTACTATTTTCAATATTTTGCTCAGGACTTCCTGAAAGCACCACCAAGTTCGCCTTCTTTCCTACTTCAACACTTCCGACAGAATCTTCGATTCCTATCACTTTTGCGGCGTTAAGAGTGGCTGCTTGAATTGCTTCAAGAGGCATCATGCCAACCTTATCCACGAGCAGTTTCAGCTCATGGTGAATCATCGGTGTCGTATCCTTATCGAGATCACTGAATGCATCTGTGCCGGCCGCAATAGTAATACCGCTTTGATAGGCAAATTGTGTCATTTTTGTACTTAGCTGATCAAGAAATCTGTATTTTTCACTTAAGCCATTTCTTTCTTCAAATACAGTAAGAGTCGCATCTAAAATTGTCCCGTTATCTCTCATTGCGCTAAAAAGATCTATATATCCATCTTTTTTCAGCACTTCTTCCCGGGTTAAATGGTCAAACTCAGCGTTTTTCCTTCGCCATTCCTTGAAATTATCAACTAACTGTGCAGATATATCAGAAGCATGTGAAATAGTCTCAACGCCTGCATTAACAGTTTGCAAAGGTTTGGAAGGGCCAATATAGGCATGCGACCAGACTTTTAAGTCATGTTTTTTAGCTGCACTGGCAAGTAATGGTACCGTATCGGCTTCAACGTCTGCGTAGATCTTAATGCCCGTTGCGCCAGCACCTCTCGCTTGGAGCATTATTGAATCCATATCCGAATTCTCATCCACCGCCCTCATCCAGACTGTGTGCCCAGGATTACGTCCTTTGGCCGAAGCAATGGTTCTTGGATCAGAGAAAAAGGTTTCTCCACCGATTATGACTGAAAAGTAGATATCAGGCGAAGCGATGGCGTCGACCTCAGCTTGGCGCTTTAAGTACGCCAGCGCACGCGCATCTCCCCCCATATCTCTCACAGAAGTGACTCCACCCTGAAGCAGGTAACGTAGCCGCTCCGTAGTAATTGATAGCTTGTCCCAGCTATCTGGATCCGTAGCATGGTGAACATGAGCGTCTATTAGACCCGGAATAACGAATTTCCCATCTAAATCGACAACGCTAGCACCTCTCATTTTGGAGAGTTTCTTGGTTGAAGCGATTCTTTTGATTTTGTTGCCTTCGATAAGAATCGATTGCTTTTCATCGATTTTAAGAGATTTAACATCCACTATATTGGCATTAATGAGCAGGACCTGACCTGCCTTATTTTCCGCGGCTAATGCGTAGCTGTTAAAAGCAATAAATAAAACTACCAGAGCGGAGATTCGTTTGATATTCATAGGCTTATCTAGGAGGAACTTGCGGGATTCTTAATATAATCAGGTCATTTTGCGTCATTAGGAGTGTACTTTAAACGGCATTCTGGTTTATAGTGTATAAACTATAGGTTTAGCATGCTTGTTGGTATACTCGATTTTTCATCCCTCCACGAGAAGAGAAGCTGACTAGCCGCGAGGAAAGTCAATGAACAAATTACACGCTCTTGAAGCATACTGCTTGGTATGTGAAAAGCAGAACTTTGCGGCTGCTGCTCGTGAGCTCGGTATTTCGGCAGCAATGGTTGGCAAGTACATCAAGCAGTTAGAAGAAGAATTGGGTTGTTTATTGGTTATGCGTAATACGCGCAAGGTATCAATAACCGAAGCAGGCGAAAATTACTATAGGCAGATTTCACCAATACTAAATAAACTCCATGCTGCCGATCAGGCGATGTCAGAATATAATCAAGAACCCAAAGGTAAACTGTCGATATCGACGAGTGTAGAACTAGGTAGTCAATATTTCTCGAGCTTGATCGCAAATTATCGCGAGCTTTATCCTCAGGTGTTTCTGGATTTTCAACTCAGCAATGACCCTCTCGATTTGCTCGACAACAAAATCGATCTTGTTTTTAGGATCGCACCAGAATTACCCGACTCCAGCTACATTGTTCAATCAGTCGCGAAGACCAAATTAGCACTCTGGGCAAGTGATTCTTATATCAAGAAAAATGAGCTACCTGAAAATATGGAATCACTAAAGAGACACCAATTACTTTTCTTTAACCACAGCATTCGAGGCGACCACTGGTTGTTTCGAGATAAAGAAGAAATTAAAAAAATAAAATTACCTTGGGCGTGGCAATCCAACAATGGGAGACTATTAAATGAAGCCGCCGCTGATGGACAGGGAATAATTCAGGCCCCTTTCTATTCAGTCAAATCTTATGTCGAGTCTGGGCAACTAATTGAGATTTTGCCTGAACTTACTATAAAACCACTGACAGTTTTTGCGCTCTACCCTCATCGCTGCGAGCTTTCCTTGAAAGTCAAAACCTTTATCGATATGGCAAAAGGCTATTTTGGACAACATCACTCAGAGCAGTTCTAATTTAATGGATGTATTTAAACGCACTTTCTCTAATCTGGGCCCCGGAATTATTTGGGCTGCTAGCAGCATTGGCGTATCTCATATTGTCCAATCTACTCGTGCCGGGGCGGATTACGCTTTCGCTTTGATCGGGTTCATTTTTCTAGCTCATTTAATCAAATACCCTTTTTTCAAAATTGGTCCAGAGTATGCTGCCGTTACCGGCGAGAGTTTGTTAGAAGGCTATAGAAAACATAGCCGATTAGGCTTTTATAGCTATCTGGCGCTCACATTGCTAACAATGTTCTTTGTCCAAGCTGCGGTTACGATTGTTACTGCAGCCTTGGCTTTGAATCTATTTGGTGACATCTTAAACGTTTCGGAGTGGTCTGCCGTCATTCTGATCATCACTTGCGGAGTATTGATTGCCGGCCAATTTAAGTGGCTGAATGAGACCCTAAAGTGGATGGTACTTATACTAGCTATCGCCAGCTTGATTACACTTATTGCTGCAATAAGTCAAAACGGCCTTCTTCCCTCTAAAGCACATTCGACAGCGAATTTGGCCCCAGCAATGAGTATCGCATTTATAGTTGCATTAGTCGGGTGGATGCCAACTTCGATCGAAGTCTCTGTTTGGCATTCTATTTGGTCGGAACGGAAGATTAAAGAACAAGCGGAAAGAGAGCTTACTAAAAAGTCCCTAGTATTTGATTTTAAAGTTGGTTATTTCACTAGCTTGCTATTAGCAATAGTATTTGTTTGGTTAGGCGCACTGATAATGTTTGGGAAAGATATAGAACTATCTCAATCCGCAGGCATTTTTGCTGGGCAGCTAATCAATATCTATACCGAATCTCTGGGTGACTGGAGCCACTTAATAATCAGTATTATCTGTTTTGTTGCACTTTTCTCAACAACATTTGCAGTCTCTGATGGGTTCCCACAAGTTTGGCGTAGCGCTCTGAAATCATCAAATAGTAGCAATATCTCCGGAAATAGAATCTACGTAACAACCCTAATTACCCTTAGCGTTATAAGCTGGTTTATTATATCCCTATTTGCCAACCAGCTAAAAAACCTGATCGACTTTGTGACTACTTTATCTTTCGTTTGTGCGCCTATCTTTGCGTTACTCAATATTCTGGTTATGAATGGTAAATGGGTACCAAAAGAACATCATTTAAAAGGATGGTACTTCGTGTACACTTATGCTTGCTTGAGCTTAATGATAGGCTTTAGTTTGTATTTTATTTATTGGCGTTTTTTGAGTAGCTAGCCAGCCTATTTACACGATAAATCTTTTGGAATATTCTTCGGCATCCTCCAATCCAGAGATAGAAAATACCAACCACTGCGCCGATGGAAAAATTAACCAAACTAAGAACTGAATGCGGAATAGCCAATATGCGCACACTACGATCTTTTTGAATTAGCATTATGCTGCCAATCAGAACAATAGAATTTATTAGTTTCAATAACGCTATCGCATAAGGATATATGATTTGATGAATAGTTAATTGGCCTTTTTACAATGTAATAATCTTTGATCATATATTCGCAGCGTTCCTGCAGCTCGATAACATTTTCGTCAGTATACCCTAGTACTTCCTCTGGATATTTTTTGTTTGCCTTATTATATGCTCTTTCAATTTTTCCACAGTTCATTAGGTATTTACTCACCCTCACTATACGAGGAATAAATTCTTCGAACACCGTTACTGATCGCCAGATTTTCGAAATCAAAATACAATATTTTTAATCGCTCCCGAGATCACGTAAAAACTGTTGGAGAATAGAAAAAAGTAAGTAAACCGACTTTCAATGGAATCTTAGCCTTATAGCTAAAGCGATCTGGCTTTCTCCAGCCCCATCTTATGGCGAAGAATGACGACGTAAAATACACTGTGAAAATTGCGAGATATATCGCTAAGTAAGTAATTTCTTCAGTGTCTATTCATTACTCTAACTCCGGCATCATTTGCAGCAGCGGGGCAGAAGTCAAATTCACGCCCTTGTTATGCTTTGGGTTTACTCAGTAGGTGGAAGATTGCAAATTTGTTGCCATCTAGGTCTCTAAAATAAGCACCGTAATAAAGACCACCATGCCTTTCACCTGGATCCCCCTCATTTGTGGCACCTAATGAAATAGCTTTCGAATGCAACACTTTAACATCTTCGATACTTGAAGCTGAAAACGCTACCATAGTACCGTTACCTTGTGTCGCCGGCTGGCCGTCAAATGGCTGAGAAATTGCTAGTTTTGAGCCGTTCCCTCCAAAGGCATAGAAAACAGCTCGGTCAGTATTCATCAACTTCTTGCCATTCAAGAAAGGCAAGATTTCATCAAAAAACTGCTCAGCCCTGACCAGATCATTTGTCCCTAACGTTGTATGTGAAATCATTTCTCAATCCATGTGTTTACATAATGCCTAAAGCTCCTGCGGAAAAAGCAGAGCGAAGCGGCGGTTTTAACGCCAGGTGCCTTTACTTGTTAGCGAGCTTCTTGGTTTGCACTCCGTCTCCATATAGCGCCAAGTACAACGCTCAGAGCGACAGCAAAGCCTATAGCTTGTCCTATGTTGTTCGTAGCAGCACCAACCCCCGCTCCGATAGCTACACCCAAGGCAACACCAACCTTCATTATATTTTGAACACCTACTTTGCAAAACCTTTCCATTTTGGAGCTCCTTATTGTATTTAGTACACTTACCGCAAGGTCTATAGATGTATTGATGATTGCTAATCGGGATAGGGTGGCAGCTCACGGCACCCCTCCTCCCACACCACTGGGCATAGGGGTCACGTACCACAGCGGTTCATTTCCTCACTTCTCATCACATTGCCAATGAGGGCAATCCCAAGTCTGCAAAATATCGATTCGGCAATGCCCTGTAAAGGGCAGGACTCCTGCTTAAGCGCTAGGGACCATGGGCGGACTTAGCCGTATTCCACGTGTCCAACGATCAACACTCAGACGGCGCAGTTTTCGATAACCGCTACGTCCCCATTGCTTCCAGATATAACACCACAATTTTCGCCTGATCCATTTGTCGATGTTTCGCAGCGGGCTCAGTACTTCCGTTATGCCGAAGTACGCTTTCCAACCAAGCAGATACTTTCTTAAATCCGAGATGACATTCAACAGCATATGGCCTGTCGTTCGGCGGCTCAGCGCCCTAACTCAGTGCTTTAACTTAGGGTAAGACAATTAACTTTCCTCACGTAGATGCCGGATTTATAAAACATAAGCCAAATTGCAGATGGAGGGCTTAATGGTCACGGGTCCACTGACCCATTTATGTCACACCTCAAATCCGATTCTTTTACATCACCGCGCGATTTTACCTTGGGCTTCCTCCAGCCAATTCCTCGCGGATTTAACCTTGCCCTTTGGCTAACCTTCGGCTCTGTGAATACCTGGTACTAGCACTTTTACCTCGCTAGTTATTAACCCGGTGGCTCTATAGTTCTGTATAATACCCAAATGGATATTATTGATGCAAGAAAATTACCCGCTTCCGCGCAGGAAGAGAAACGCCGAACTGCCGTAAAGCTTTGGAAGAAATCAGAGTCTATAGCAGAAATTGCACGGA
>NZ_JBGMEK010000119.1:0-8327 GCF_041447265.1 Microbulbifer epialgicus | reverse complement strand
ACACTGTCACAACTGACGATCCACTTTCCAGATCGCTTGGAAAAATACATCAGCTTATGAGGCCATTTGGCTGACACAGAGTTTTGAACATCCTCTACCCATTGACTAAAACCAATCAACAATCCTACTTCTGAATTTCATAAATGATATTGACCAGAGCGGGGCTTTCTCGAACCAGACTCTCCTGCGCAGTAACACACAATCACCAGCATAAATGCTTAGATTGCATCCCACCATTAATATTTGCGCCTGCCGCGCCGATTAAGGCGCGCCTTTGCAGTGCCTCCAGGACACAGGATTCACGTACCCTCCTCCAGATCACTAGGACACTCAAAAAGTTGAACACCGTTCATCCACTTGAGTACAGTACGAAAACCAAGTAACAGGCCCGCTAGTGCATACACCAAATAGGTAGGCGCTATGTACTAAAAAGGGGGAAGGAAAGAATACACTGCGCTCGGGACCGTATGAGGCATGGTTGCCGATTAAGAGCTTACAGGGATGTATTCACAGCGCGTCTCCAGTGCAGTGTATTCTTTTCTTCCGACCCAGTCTATATCACCCAGGATAAACACTGGCGCCAATCCCACTCCTATTGCTTAAGAAAAACCGAAAGCACAAATGTTTTGGATATTAAAAAACCAACCCTTCCCTTATCCAAAAATCCCCTACTGCTCCCTCACTAAGGATGTGCAATCACTAACAGAGTATTTGCGTGTTTCTGTACACAAGCCACAGCCATACGAAGATTCTCCGGGTCCAGCGCAGCAAAGCTTTCATCCAATACTACCAGTTCGGCGTTTTGTAAAAGCGCACGAGCAATAAACAAACGGCTCATCTCACCATGTGATAATCGCCATCCCATCTCCCCAACTGTCTGCAACATGCCCGCAGGCATTTTTTGTATTAATGGGGTCAGACCCAGCTCATCACAAATAGTGTAGGCCTTTCGTAAGCTCCCCTTTCTCGGTGGCCATTCATCACCCATCAATAGGTTAAACAGAAAAGAGTCCCCAAGCACATGGTTTTCATAAAACTGAGGTGCAGTAGCGACTAATTTACGCCACTGATCCTGCCCGATACTAGTTCGATCGTACCCATTAATTAATAACAGTCCATCACTCGGCTCCTGGAAGCCGGTAATTATATTGACTAATGTGGATTTCCCTGAGCCGGAGGCCCCTTGTAGTAACAGGCGATCACCAGGGTAAATACTCAAATTGCAGTTCGACAGAGCCGGTTTTTCATTATTGGGGTAGCTAAAATACAAATCGCGTAAATAACACACCGGTTGCCCGACAGTGTGTCCATCATCATCCGCACCGCTAACGCGTGTGGCACTGGCCAGGGCAACTCCTTGCGGCGCCTCCAAGGCAAAAAGTTCGCGTACTTTCTCCCAGGCCACCAAGGCGCTCAAGGCATTGGTAAAGCCATTCATGCACTTGAGTACCGCTCGATAACCGAGCAGTATCCCCCCGAAGGCTACTGCCAATTGCGCGCTACTGACATCTCCGCCGACAAAAGCCGGAACCAGCCCCACCGCGCCAAGTAACAACCAAATTCGCGGTAAGAGCGCTATCATACGTACTGTAGAATTATCCATCTCTGTGGAACTCTGCAGATATTCGCTCAGTTCCCGATCCTCACCCCGGTGCCAATTAGCCTGAGCTTGCTGAATAAGGCGGGTGCGATGTCCGAGCATTTTTTCTATCAGACGATCTGTCATAGACAAACGCTGGGCAGTCCAGCGGCGACGACAATGGTACTGAGCCCTGCCCAGAAAAATCGCTATCAGTAAAAACAGGGGCACTACCAGCAAATGCGCCGGACCTCCAGCACCAAGCATTAGCACTAAAGCCGCCATCAGCCACTCAACCATGCCAAGCAATAAGAGAAAGCCTCCCTGTAGAGCACTGGCTTCGATATTTTCCGCATCGTAAACCCTCCCCAGCACTTGCCCCGTGCCCATATGACGCACACGCCCGGGATCGATACGCAGGGCACTGGCAAGCAAACGCTGTTTCAGCAATGTCCCGACCTCCACCGATACAGAGCCGCGTAAATGCGCGGTAAGCAGTGACAATGGTATCTGGGTGGCCACCAACAGCACCCAGGCTGTGAGCCAGCCGGTATCAATATAGCCACTGAGCACCGCGCGACCGATCACCCACCAACTAGCCATAAACAAGGCCATTTGCACGGTGTGGCAGGCGAGCATGCCCGTAAATTGCCAATGCTGGCCACGTAAACGTAATTGCTGCCAAAAGGATCGGTGTGCCGGCTGGCGCAGCAACCAGCACTCGTCAAGTTGCAGTCCTACAAGATTTTCTTTCAGTAATGCTTCTGTGGCGCGTTCGCGCCGCCGCCCCTGAATATTGGCGCTGTCAAGCAAGCGGCTAATACGTTCTCGTTGGGGGGTTTCCTGTTTGTGGCTAAGCTGAGCTATCACCTGCCGTGGGCAGACCTCAACCAATTGCAACGCCGGGGTAAGTAAATGTAATTGACGTCGATTACCGCCACACAAGGCAACAAAATACTCTTCATCATCGAAGCGCAGACGTACCAAGGCTGGGGCGGCTTGCAGTAACATCTGGCTCAACTCACCGTAACTGCAACTAACTCGTTCAATTTGTATATCCAGGGCTTCCGCACTTGCTTGTAGACGGCTGTCCGCATCAGTCCCAGCCTCAAAGGCAGAGCAGCCGGATATTGCCGGTTTCAGGCCACAGTGCCGAGCTAGCGTTTGTAGGGCAGATTCCAACTGGGTTACGGGCCAGCACTGGGCGCGCAGGTTATTCGCTGAGCCCTCAGTACTCACCGATCACCTCCGTGCACTCCTTGGCCCCTTGCCTCGCTACTGAGGCTTCCGCTTGCTTCCCGCTTTCTGTCAAATATCCTGCGTTCATATGCAAGTGGCGCCAGTCTGCACTTTGCCAGCAGCCCTGCCACAATCCTTGCTCAGCAGCCAGTAGCTGGGCATAACGGGAATCCCCTCGAGTGCCCAATTCTACTGGTGCTCCGTCTTCAACTATGTGGCCATCTTCCACCACCAGCACCCGGGAGAAGTTCTGCGTCTCGGCAATATCGTGAGTAATGCAGATTAATGTGGTGTCTTTCCAGGTTTCTCGCACACGTCCGAGAAGGCGCTGGCGCTGCTCGCGGTCGAGGCCACGGAAAGGCTCATCCAGGATGGCACAATAGGGGTGTTCCCGACCTAGGGCGCGCCCCAGGCGCACACGCTGGCCCTCACCGCCACTGACAAGCGCACCGCCCTCACCAAGAGCGCTTTGTAAACCATCGGGCAGAGAGGCTACCAGTTTAATCAGGTCCGCCTGTTCAAGAGTTGGAAACAGAGATTTATTGGGGTTGTTACCGTAATGCAGGTTGTCGAGCAGACTGCTGTTCCACAATTGAATGGCGGGGTCTACCCAGGCACAGTGCAGGCGAAAGCGGGCCTGAAGCTCCCCCTTCAGTTCAGCACCATTCAATAGCAGACGTCCGCTGGCAGGCTTATGCCAGCCCAATAAAAGCCCGGCAAGGCTGGACTTGCCCGCTCCAGATGGGCCGACAATTGCGACATGTTCTCCGGGAGCAATATTCAGGTTGATACCGTCAAGAATGGTGCGGCCACTGGCATTGACACTGACATTTTCAAAACAAAGATGGGCTGGCTGCTGCGGGCAAAAATCCTCCCCGTCATCAACCGAACCCTGCTCCTCTTTATCCCTGACTGCTTGCAGAGGCTCAAGCGCCCGCAGCAAGGTATTACGCTGCCGCGGATACTGCCGAATCAATACGGCGATATCCTCACCCAATGGTGGGAGAGCTAATACCCAATAAATCATAAGCAACAAGTCTGGACTCGCCCTTTGAAAATGAATGCAATAAGCCACCAGTGTGCAGGCAAGCAGGCTGTTTACTATCAGTTGCACCGCTTGGCTATTAAGCTGCAAACGTAAAGAAACATAACTGGACCTGACCCACTCGGAAAGTAGGCTCTCATGCTCCCTACGGACTGACTCAGCGGCGCCATGGGATCGGATCGGCACAATACCCAATAGTGCATCCATATAGAAGCGCGCCAAAGCGCCGGCATGGGTCTGTACACGCATATTGTGGTCGTTAAGGAGAGGCTGAAACACCAGCGGGACTAGTATCTGCATAACAGCCATCAGTATCACCAGCGGGGCAAGTGCCGGGGCGATCCAGATAATCCCAGCAGCTGTAGCAAGCAGTGAGAGCGCTTTAAAAAGGAGTCCGCCACCCAGTATCGGTAGCTCGCGTAAAGCGGTAATGCGATGACTACGCTCAGCCGTATCTGAGGTGGGGCGACTCTGAAAAAAATGATCAGGGATCTGTGGCAGAGCGGCGAGAAAGCGTATACGAAATCGATTTTCCAGATGCCGCCCAAGCATCAGCTGAACTTTGGCTACGGGATACTGCACGAAAAATACAGTCAACATAAAACCCAGCAATAGCGCCATTGTACTTATTCGCTGCACTCCGGTAGCTAGCTCACTATGGATATCGATCAACCCTCGAAACAGTAAAGCCTCCGCCATTAGGCCAAATACAGCTGCGAGCATCGCAAGGAACACTAGGGTGGGGGCAAGCAAACCATCATCACGCAACATTCCCCACAACTCTTGTAGTGGGCGCACTGGGGGTTCCTTTAATGCTCTGGACAAGTTCTCAGAGCTTGGCTTTACTTCGGCAGCTTCTCGAACACCTTTAACACTCACAATTACCGCGCCACTGAATTCCAGTTGCTCTGGAGCTGAATCCACAGCCTCCATGATCTTAATACCTGGCGGACCTTGTGGGCGAACACACCAATAATTCTCGGGCACAAGGGCAAAAGCACAGGTCGAATCCTGAGCAAATTCCCACATTAACTTTTGCAACACCCCACTAACCTCGCGCCCACGGCGTAATGCTCCAGACGAGACCAAGGCTGTCATCATGCGCACAGACGCATCGAGAAATGCCAGAGAAAGCCAATCACCAGGCTCCAGTGCAAACTGGCAAAACTCTGAACAGAGGGAATCGGAAATTTTTAGCCGCAGCATTCTCTCACAGAGAGGCTTAACAAAGTCATCACCTCCCGCCCAGCTGCGCCACCCTTGTGGAGGAACACGCATGGTATGGATGTGCAACTCCTCGAGAAAACGGCGTGCACTGGGCCAACGTCGGCCGCTAGCCGGGTCCATTACTTGGACAACGCCACCATGGTTGCGCCAAGCAACAACGAAATGAGTATTGCCATTTGGCAGACGGACGACCACCAATCCTGGTAAGTAGCCGGGAATATCCATTAACAAATGATCTTTTGGCACCACCATTTGCGCCGCATCAAGTCCCAATTCAACAGCAATTTTTTCCAGCGTATTAATAGAAGTGCCATCCACGTCTGTCTGGCAAGCATCGCGCAGATGTCCATAATGGACATTGACTCCAAACCCCTCCAGCAGGCACTTTAGGGACGCAGGCCCACAGTCCATATTGGAAGTCTGCACAACCTCTGGTACTAACCAGCGAGTTTTTTGCTTCACGGCAGAATTTCCGAGTTATTTAGTCCACCATCGGGTTCCCCTGTGAGCATACTCCCCACCCTTTGTAACAACAGCTGATAGGGGGTTTTTGAACCAGTAGCAACCTCCACCCGTGCAGGCAGATCATGTAATAAAGGTAAAAGTGGAGGTACTTCGCCCTGAAGGGACAGTTCAACTAAGATTCGATCTCTCTGCACCGCGCTAGCAACCCTCTCTACACGAGCATGTAGCTGCCCATAGCGCGCCCAGGAAAAACCATCCAACTTGACTTGCGCGCTTTGCCCTTCGCGAATATGTCCAAGCGCCAGCGCAGGAGGAAAAAAAGCCTGAACACTGATATTGCCCTTTGCCTGTATTGTCGCAACATGCTGACCGGCTACCAAAACCTCCCCCTCACGAAAATCCGCAAAAGAAGCCAGTTTGCCGGAAATTGGAGCTCTTAACTGCTGCTCATCCACGGCCAGATTACCCTGCTGTATACGAGTATTCACCTCAGCATGCTTACTTTGAATCTCAGCTCTACGTTGCTGCAATTCACTGAGAGCCAATTGATATTCATTAGCAATTTGCTCGCGACGGCCTTCAGCTGCTTCTATTTCAGCTTCTGCTGCAAGAGTTGCCATCGCCATCTGCTGATAAGTACGTTTTGCCGCTAGATAATCTAACTCCGAACTCTGTTGCTTTTTTAGCAACCGTTCATAGCGATCAGCCACATCAGCCTGAATCTGCTGATTGCTTTCTTGGAGCTGATATTGCTGACGTAGAAGTTTGAGTTGCCCCATAAGAGCCTTATCATCTTTCGCAAATTTCTTATTAAGTAAGTCTTGTTCTCTCTCTATTGCATCAAGCTGTATTTCAAGGCTTTGCGAAATCTTGCTATCGCCATCCAAGTCCAGGTCAAACGACGCTGTATCGAGTCGTACCAACTTGTCCCCCCTATTGAGGACGTCGCCTAGCGAGGCCTGAATAGCAACCACCCTTCCTGTTCTCTGGGTGCTCACATGGATAGTATTTTGCTCCTGCTCAAGCTTGGCCTGATCACTGACACTGTATGCAGTAATATCTTTGGTAAAAAACCAAGCAGCCCAAGTCACCATCAGTGATATACCGAATACTGTCACCAGTGCCAAGGAATGAAAATTATCAGCGGAAATAGAGCGTGTAGTGTGTAAGAAAGGTGTTGGCAATGCGATTCACCCAATCTGTACCAGTTAAGGCTTGTGGTATTTATGGTTCATGCTGTTATACATATAGCTTTTGGCTATATATGGTCATAGCGCGGAGCCAAATCTAATTCCCTCATACCAGATAGTCAAACTCAACTACTAGCACAACTCTTAACAGTCACTCTTGCTTTGACGGTCAAAAATCTAGATTACAATGTAAAAAAGTGACTTTATTAGGAATAATAATTCGATGTATCTACCCCTACAGCAGCCTGAAAATAAATTGAGCTCACCCCACTCACAAAGAAAAACTTTGGAAGTAGATTAACTTCCAGAAAAGCACTCCTATAAATTGCTTATTGGGTATCCGTCAGCACCGTCTCGCGGAAACTTCAGGATGATAAATTTGATGAAACCGCAATTTTTAAGGGGAAATAGAATATAAATTCACAGCCTTTTCCATGGAAGCCTGTACTAGTCATTACATACTACTGGGTTAGAAGGAAAGAATACACCGCACTCGAGACTCGCTGTGAATACATCCCTGCAAGCTCGTAATCGGCATCCATACCTCATACGGTCCCGAGCGCAGTGTATTCTTTCCTTCCGCCTTTTTAGTAGTCAGCATTATTGATTGGGAGTAACTATAGATAATCAGTCTATTTAGCCTGGCTTTGCGACATTACCGTCACTGGAAACTGATAGAGCCAACAAAGTTTGAGCACTTAAAGAAAACCACTCTAATTGGATCCAGCCACAATCCCAAATGGACTCCACTACCAACTACAGCCACAGCTACAGCTACAGCTACCAGAGCCAAGTGACTGGTCATAGTGCTAAGATTACCGACACAGACATTTGCAGCAGATTTCTGCTGGCCATATAACCAAGCTTATTTTCAAAAGTGCTACATCTGATCTCCCCAGTATACACTTTCCCTTCTTTCTACAGAAAAGAGTTCCCAAAAAGCAGCATCCCAGACTAGCAGCTACAATGTAATCAGGCTGAGATTATCTCCCTGAGCATCAATATAGGAGATAAATCTGGAAACAGGTTGCCCAGCTCAAAAGCTCACACAAATTGGTGCCAACTTTGAGCACCCATCCGATATCACCACTTCTGGAAGTCGCCAATGCCCAGCTGTAAGATCTTTATAGAATCCTCAAAACTGGTTCCAGATTCTGTTCCGGCTATATTCAATGAGATTATTATTGAGGGTCTTGAGGCAAAAGGCGAGCATGCAGTAACAGCTGTAGTTGAATCAAATTATGTAGAACCTTCAGGTTGCTACATTGAAATAGTATGCTGCCAAAAACCCGCACGCACCCATCAAGCCCTACAGAAACTCGCCATTCGACTGGATGAAACTGCAAGGAGAATTTTTCAGATAGACGAGCCTATCCGGGTAAGGATTTTATTGTTTGACGAAGACTTGGTGTCAGGAACGAATTAGCCTTTTCAGGTGAAAAGCAATAAAGTAAAAATCCGCATTCTTAGAATGCGGAATTGCCCTCGGCCCCCTAAAAGGGGGCTATTGAGCCAGTCTTCTTAGAAGACTGACCGAGAGTTATCCCGCTTTACACTATCAGCGCAAATCCAACCGGGATTG
>NZ_JBGMEK010000118.1:0-8549 GCF_041447265.1 Microbulbifer epialgicus | reverse complement strand
AAATCCGTTCCGGCTAATAATACGGATATTTTACTTACGTTTTGGAAGGTGGATTTAGTCCGAATCGCCCCGTAAACCCTCATTACACCGTGCTGGAGGTAAGTGTTTAGTTTTTTTCAGGGCCGACTAATTAAAAACACCTCTAAAAATTGCATTTCCATTAATTTTATCGCTCTGCAGCCCTCATTATGTGTTCTTTCCTTATGCACCTATCCCCAACTCCCGCCAAACTAACTCTGTACTCATACCGCACTAATGAAAGATAAGGCTATTTTACTGGGAAATAGATCCATAATTACCTATTCCAGACTGTAGCGCTATGGCAAAGTTGTTTGATGCAGACTGCGATAGTTCATGGTTGTTAGCAACGCCCTGCTGGGAAATATGCGCTCTATTTAGATTGCCGCTTTGTTCGGCGGATACCGTATTGAGTGCGCCCAATTGAAGGATATCTACAGATAGGTTGTCCCCATCCTGCAGTATGCCAGTGTTGTTCTCAGTGCCGATTTGTATAATAGCAAAATCATTAGAGAATCCGATTTGTTGGGCGCTAAGCATATTTAAAAGCCCGGTCTGAGAAATTTTGGCTGTTGAATATGATGTACCTGACTGGAATACAATCGAAGAGTTTTCGGAGCCCGATTGAATGATGGTTCCGATATTATTTGAGCCATTAAATTGAAGTATATTGCTAAAATTATTATCTCCCTGCTGTATTATGAATATCCTTCCATAGGGATCGTCCTGTTGAGCTGTGATGCTATGATTTAAGGTTCCGTGCTGCACAACTTGTATACTGCTGTGAGAAGATTCAACTTGAAAGTTTGACGCCATATTTGAACTGCCAAACTGTGTAACAAGCATATTGCTATAAGAGTTTCTAATTTGGTTGGTAGCTGAGTTATTTGAAAATCCTTGTTGAAATATTATTGCCTGATCGTAAGTTGAGTCCAACTGTAAAAAATTCACTATATTTGTTCGACCTGCCTGATGTAATAATCCTCTGCTTCCTGTAGAGTTTTGTTGTATGGATGCGGAACCGTTTTGGGTACCGCTCTGTATAATTTCCATGTGAACAGCAGTGCTATTGTCTTGTGATAGGGGAAGTGCGTTATTTTCGATACCTATTTGAAGGTGTTTGATGCTGCTGTCTGAAGTCCCATTAACTTGCGTTGCTTCAGAACTATTGTTTATACCCGCCTGAAGCTGATTGATTGCATTATTAGCTGAAGAGGGGCCAGATTGATCAGCCATGCCGAGGTTTTCAACACCGAACTGAGTGAGCGTTACAGAATTACTCTCTGCGTAGGATTGCCCGCTGAGAAAGATGAGGAAAAACACAATTGTTGTTAAGTAAAATATTGCGAATATTGTTGGGGTTTCCCGTTTAAATCCCTGGCTATTAGCTGCGCGCGTGGAATCTTTAATGGAATATGCGGATAATGCAAATGATTCTATATTTATCAAGGAAATCACTAAGGTGGATAAGCTGGATTTGAGCTTCTGCTCAGGCTTTATAGGAAATTCTTCTCAATAATACTTTTGCATGGTGAATATCATGCTTGCGACAAGTGAGATCCTTTGTGATATTTTGACTCAATAAGCCAGTATTTCCATAAGATTTAAGTCACAAATATATGGGAGTAAAGTATCAACTGATCACTTGATAGTTGATTGGTGAGTCAACAGATTACAGACACAACCTCGTGTAATTGTCCTTTTCGAAACTCCTCAGGTACGACCTCAAGCAATAATGAGAAGTCTTATACGGTTTTTCTGCCTACCCACTGCTCCGTCTGGCGGCCTCGAAGTTGAAGCCAAAGAGGGGCGTGGCTATGATTGCATGAGATGCTGCTTCAGTTCTCCCTGACCTCGGTGACCTTCACTGATACCAAGCGCTGCACGGTCGATACCGGCCTATGCCTGACGTCTTGCACCCGTCAATATTTCATCTTGGCGTCTGACCTAAATATTGAGTACTTCGTGTCTTTGTCTTGGACACATGAGTGCGGTAGCGCCAATTATTCGGGAAAAGGTTACGTAATATTGTATGACCTCTTATCACCCGCACTCACCGGCATTGTTACGTCGGGAATATCAAAAGAACAATGTCGGAAATGCTGGCGATTAAATACTGGCCTGTATCAAAGTAAAAAGAACAAATACTAAAAAGAGAGAAGGAAAGAACACACTGCACTCGGGACCGTATGAGGCATGGATGCCGATTAGGAGTTTACAGGGATGTATACACGGCGCGTCTCAAGTGCAGTGTATTCTTTCCTTCTGATCCAGCAGTAAAATCGACTATAGCTCGTGCATGGAAAATGATATTGATTGTGTGATGTCCTTAAAGGATAGCTAGGTTTAGAGTGTAGCGCGTTATTAGTTGAAGAAATGTGATAAAAGTTTGCAATTGAGTCTGGTATAGATCAGATAAACGATTTATATTTTTTCTATATGTTTCAGGCGGTAGCTAAAAAGGGTGGCCAAGAAAAGCTTTCTACAAGTGCCCTTTGCGACAAAGAATAATTGAAATTTTTCCAAAATAAAAATAAGGAAATCATTATGCCTTACGTACCACCTCATCGACGAAATCAAGAGCAGCAGCAACAAAAGGAAATAATTCAGCAGAAAGTTCGGCAGTTGAACAATGGGAAAATGGTCATGGTTGGGTTGGATCAATGGGTTTGCATCCGCCAAAACGGATTCACCAAACTCTGCACTAGCGGAATAGTCGGTTGTGTCGCATTAGTGTTAACGAGCCCGAACTATATTGGTGTGGCCCATGTTTACGATGGTTTCGAAGATGACTGGTCAAATTACAAGAATCAACTGAATCTCCCCTTCGGAGTTATGGGCGGGGTTACTCAGGCTACTATAGCTGTTTCTCGTAAATTCGGTAAGAACATACTCCGTGCAAACTTAATTAAAAACTGGCTAATCAGTCGATCTGTTTATGATATCGAGACGTGGGAATGTAGCGGTTTTTATATATGTAAGAATATAGAGGGCAACTGGGGCATGTTCAAAAAAAGTATTCATAACACCGATAAATTTAGACATTCAGATAACCTGGTCGCCTCTAGGTCTGGGCCTTATATCTATCGCTGGGGTAAGCTTTCGCAGCACGCTGCAGATTCTGGCTCCTAGTGTAAATCCGATTTTGATCTGTATCAATTATGCACCTATTCGCAAATGCCAACTTATAGTAGTGCCGTGTTGCTAATGGGGGATCAGTGGAAAGAAAATACCTCGTGCCGAGGCGCGAGGTTTTGTATCTTATCCGATGTGTTTTTTATCCTGCCCTCAGTAGCTTCAGTTTGTTTTTTCGATTTACTTATCATTTCTTCTCTTGGAGGCCCGTGAACAGGGTTTTGAAGAGTATTCGGTTGATGTGGCCTGGCGGAATTTTATTTAATTTTTCCGGCCTCATTAAATCTTCAGGGTTTTCTATGTCTTGCAGTAGTTGCTGTACCGGTATGTGTATCAAGGGTTTGTACTGCAATATTACATTGCAAGATGCAGCTGTACTCACTCGAACCTGTTTCTCCCTTCCGTCTTCTATAGGATCCCTAAAAGTAGAAGAGGAGGGGCCATGCGCCTGATTCTACTTATCATTTGGGTCGGCCGCTGATAATTACGGTAGTGAGTTATTGCTGGGGCAGAAGGAAAGAATACAATGCAGCCGAAACGCGCTGTGAATAGATCCCTGTAAGGACGTAATCGGCATCCATGCCTCATAGGGTCGCGAGCGTAGTGTATTCTTTCCTTCCTCCTTTTTAGTAAGAGTCGTCAGGTTTTAATGAAATAAGAGGCTATCTTACTGAGAAATAGATCCATGATTTCCTATTCCAGCCTGTAGCGCTAAAGCAAAGTTGTTTGATGCCGATTGCGATAGTTCATGGTTGTTAGTAACGCCTAGCTGAGAAATAAGTGCTCTATTTAGATTGCCGGTTTGTTCGGCAGTTACTGTATTAAGTGTGCCCAATTGAAGGATATCCGCGGCCAGGTAGTCCCCATCCTGCAGTATGTCGCTGTTGTTCTCAGTACCGATTTGTATAGTGGAAAAGTCATTAAAGAAGCCGATTTGGCGGGCGGTAAGACTATTTAAAACCCCAGTTTGAAACACATTAGCTTTACCAAATGACGTGATTGACTGAAATAAAATTAATGAGTTTTCGGAGCCCAATTGAATGGTGTTTGCGATATTATTTGAGCCCACAGATTGAGCGATATCACTGGAGTTGTTATCTCCCTGCTGGGTAGTGGTTATAACCTCAAGTGAATCAATTCCCTGAGTCGCGCTGCTAGCATTTCCAGTTCCATGTTGTAGTACGTATATATTGCTGTTTGTTGATTCAATTACAATATTACGGGATACATTTGCATTGCCAAATTGGCTGGTAAATATATTATTATTGGATCCGAGAAATTGGAAGCCACTTGCATCGTTTGAGTAACCCTGCTGAAATATAGTTATTTTATCGTAAATCGAACTGCCCTGACCTAAATTGATCACGTTCGCTTGACCAATCTGATTTAATGACCCGGTGCTTCCAGTGGAGTCTAATTGGGTACTTGCAATTATATTACCGTCACCAATTTGTATGATGTCCACATGAATAGCAGTACTATTGTCTTGTGATAGTAACAATGAGGTATTTCCATTACCAATTTGAATATGTTTGATGCTGCTGTCTGTGGTCCCATTTTCTTGTATTGCTTCAGATGTATTGTTTGCGCCCGTCTGGAATTGGTTTATTAAGTTATTTCTTGTGGAGGGATCAGATTGGTCAGCTATGCCGAGGTTTCCAGTGCCGAATTGAGTGAGGATTACCGAATTACTCTCTGCGTAGGATTGCCCGCTGAGAAAGATAAGAAAAAACACAAATATCGTTAAGTAAGGCATTAGGAATATTGTTGGGTTTTTCCGCTTAAATCCCTGGCGATTGGCTGTGTGCTTGGGGTTTTTAATGGAATAGGCGGATAACGCAAATGAGTCTATATTCATCGAGGAAACCACTATGGTAGATGAGCAAGATTAGAGCTTGTGCTCAGGCTGTATAGGAAATTCTTCTCAATACTACTTTCACATGGTGAATATCATGCTTACAACAAGTGAGATCCTGTATGATATTTTGACTCACTAAGCCAGTATTTCCATAAGATTTAAGTCCTAAATTTATGGGAGTAAAGCATCAAATAATCACTTACTGGTTGCTCGGTAAGTTAATAGTTTATAGTCGCAACCCTGTGCGATTGTCCTTTCGAAACACCTTATGTACGTTTCCCAGAAATAATAAGCGGTCATAATGCGTTTAATCCGACCTATCATCCTGCAGGCCGATTTGCCCGGCTGGCTTGATATTAAGGCCAATGAGGAGCGTGTCTATGATAGATACGAATGGCACCTGAAGTATTCGGTGCTGCATGGTCGATACTGGCCTGTGGTTGGACCCAAACACCAGTCAATTCATCAGCCTGGGTTTTGAGCATATAGTGTCGCTATTTCATAAGCCCATAAGCGAGATGGTGTCAACTAGCGGATAGTTTTAAGGAGATAGTTTGTTGAAGACCCTGAGAATCTTTTGTTAGTGGATGATGATTGAAATCAGCATGGGATGACACTCGTCCGGATGAGTGGGCGCCACACTATAAGCCTGTCCAGGCCATCTACTACTGGGTCAGAAGGAAAGAATACACTGCGCTCGGGACTCGCTGTAAATACATCCCTGTAAGCTCGTAATCGGCAGCCATGCCTTATACGGTCCCGAACGTAGTGTATTCTTTCCTTCCCCCTTTTTAGTATGTGCAGTGCTTTTTGGCAATTGTGTAGAAGTATGGGCTGAAGCTCTCACCGGAAGGGTATACGCGGATACTGGCCCTTCGGCAACCTATTGTGCTTGCCCGCCGGGCGCCATTGTGAAACTGCCCCCTTTAAACAGTAACGGTTTCACCTGAGGCTTTTCTGAACCAACCAGCTAAACACAGAGAGATCGTCCTTAGTTCTGAAGGTCAGGTAGGCTGCGACGATGATGAAATCCTTTCTTTCATTTGAGGGGATTGGTATCACTCATGGGGCGAATTCCCCTTGAGGCGGTTAACCTCGATTTGATCTGATTCTACCTTTCCAGAGTAATATTCTAATTCTATTACTAAGTGATTCCCATTTAAGGATTTGATTTTTTGATTTTGTACATTCTCGTATGTTTTTATTACGGTCTTTTTTGCAAGAATTAATGCGACTCTGTCTAGCTTAATAAGATTAGATATGGTAGAGGAGGTGAAAGCTCCGCCATCGAACCTGTCAAAAGCATAGTAGGTGCTTTGGTCTATTTTATATGATGGTTTTTTCTCTACCGCAAAATAATAAAGCGTAGAAATTGCCAAAAATACCACGCTATATTTTATCCTTTCACTTAAGGATCTTTTCCATAGATTCAAGAGTATAAAGTAGAGTGCATAAATTATTGAAAAGAATATGAGTGTATTAAGTAAAGATGGAGAATATTTCCAGAAAAAATCATATCCAGTCAATGGGTTGGCAATCAGAAATACGAAGTAAATAATTGCAATCAAGATTATCTTTATCATAGCACCATCCACTTATACTAAAAAGGGGAAGGAAAGAATACACTGCGCTCGGGATCGTATGAGGCATGGATGCCGATTACGAGCTTACAAGGATGCTTCACAGCGCGTCTCGATTGCAGTGTATTCTTTCCTTCTGACCCAATAGTAAGTAAGGTCCGCCTAAGATAGGCAGACCTCAAAGAACCTTTACAGCGATTCTACAATGATCACAGTTCTTGTGCAGCTACCCCAGCAGCCACCGGAACCGAAAAACATACCGCCTCCGCTCCAGCCTCCGCCGTAACCTAGGCCACCAATACCATAGCCAGGGGCGGCTACAGTTGGCGAGTTGACAGTTTTGCTAGGGTTGCAAGAGTCAGAATTGCTATCGGCATTGGCATCATTTTCATAGATGTCTTTGCTATAGCTATGCCCGCCTTTAATTGGTGCTGCATCATCATGATTGTCGCCTTCGCCAGTTGCGAGCGCATGAGCGATATTTTCGGCTAATTTTCCAACATCATTAGCATCGGGGTGGTTTGAATTATTATAGTTTTGCCACTGTTGTACTACTGCCCCGGCGGTAAGCGCTTCCTGTTCAGAAAAACCCATTTGATGAGCGGCAGCGCCATAAAACCAGTTCCCAAACTCTTGGTCAGCATTGTAGTTTGGGTTATTTTTAAGGTCATATGTCCGATTAGGTGCAAACATACTTGCCATGACCGCTGCGCTTAACGTGACTTTCCCTCCGGGAAGCTTGCTCGCCGCAATACCTGCTTTCTTGAATTGCTTCAAGTGCTTATTTATATCAAAATTCGATGGGGGATTTGGGGCCTTCTGGCTCGCTGTGCATGCTTGTGCAGAGCTTGCAGCTGCCATAAAAAATACCGGCTCTCTACACATGACGGAATTGCAGCCACCTGGATCAATAGGGGGAATTGTGGTTCCACCACCAGAGCTACCACCAGAGCTGCCTCCGGAGCTAGTTTGTGAATCAACGTCGTAAATTTTTACAATAACCTGTGCTCTTCCATTAACCATTAGATATGTAATGTCAACATCTTTGTTAGACGTTAACTTTACAGTTGGAGCAATTTCGACAACGAGAGATTTGTTATATGTATTTAGCGATAGTGCGTTAACAGTATCAGTGCCGGAGATTGAATTTACGACAAGGCTCTTAGTATTGGAAGTTCCAATCTCATAGACAGATAATTTATTTTTTGTGTCATCAAAAGCGAAGGACACAATATCAACTGGCGTTGATGAAGGGATTTTATCTAAAGAAAAGCAGTTCTGATAAGAGTTGGATTTATTTAATTCAACTTGGACCAAGTCATTTTTCTCAATAACTACGCAGTCCATATTGTCTGAGGCGAAAGCTTTACTGCCAGCTAAGCCCCCAATCAATAATAATCCAGAAATAAATCTTGACAAATACATCAATCGTTTACCTATTTAAAGTTATCATTATTAACCAATAAAAATTGGCAACCGAAGATTATCAAAGTGACTATGGAGGCACAACTGTCAAAAGTGACCATTTTCATATGCATAATTTTCGTGGGTATCTATTGTTATGCGTCTGAAACCACATGCTTTGTGTGGATTTATTTAATAGACAGCGCTAAGGGCAGCTCTCTACACAAGCTATTTGCCGCCCCTTTGAAAGAATTGTTTCCAATGTCTGCTTATGGCGGCACGAATATGGTGACCTTGGATATTCTGGAAAGAGGGAGCTGCTACTGGGTCAGAAGGAAAGAATACACTGCACTCGATACTCGCTGTGAATACATCCCTGTAGGCCCATAATCGGCATCCATGCCTCATACGGTCCTGCGCGCAGTGTATTCTTTCCTTTTAGTACTATTGGTTTAGAAGGAAAGAATACACTGCACTCGAGACGCGCTGTAAATACATCCCTGTAAGCTCGTAATCGGCATCCATGCCTCATACGGTCCCGAGCGCAGTGTATT
>NZ_JBGMEK010000117.1:0-8728 GCF_041447265.1 Microbulbifer epialgicus | reverse complement strand
AGGCATCCACAAACCAACGGCATCTGTGAGCGCTTCCATAAAACCATTCTACAAGAGTTCTACCAGCCTTCATTACGCCGGAAGATCTATGGATCAATAGAAGAGTTACAAAAGGATCTGGACGAATGGCTCACATATTACAATAATGACCGTACCCATCAGGGTAAAAAGTGTTGTGGCCGCACTCCGATGGCAACACTTGAAGATGGAAAAAGCATCTGGAAGGAAAAACTCGTAAACTGAATTTGACCTGACAAAGCACCTTCTGAAAAACCGGTAACTGTCAGATCAAGTCTGAACTACTACATCTTAAACTACTGCGAGTAATGAGCCGGGCTTAGGGTTGGATTTATATAATCCCACCATTAACCCGAATCACCTGCCCATTGATCCATCCCCCTTGCTCCCCGGCCAAAAAGGCGACCGTGTTTGCAATATCTTCTGGGCTTCCCAGTCGCTCCAGTGGAGACAAGTTGGCGAGGCTGTTCACCATCTCATCAGTTTTGCCATCGAGGAAAAGTTCGGTTGCTGTTGGTCCCGGGGCAACAGCATTAACGGTAATATTTCGTCCTCGCATCTCTTTGGACATTACCTGTGTCATCGCCTCAATGGCGGCTTTGGTTGCTGCGTAGATACTGTAGGTGGGCATATATAGGCCTACAACGCTTGAGGACAAGTTGATAATTCGCCCACCTTGTCTAAGGCGTTTACTGGCCTCCCGCATTGTGTTGAATGTACCTTTAAGGTTGACTGCAACCATGGTGTCGAAGCCTTCTTCTTTACTTTCGGCTAAAGTCGCTAACTTCATGATGCCAGCACTATTGATAACAGCATCAATACCACCAAAGGTGGCTTCCACAGATTCAAATAATCTAGTAACTGCGTTGGAATCACTGACGTCTGCCTGAACGGTGACGGCCTTTCCTCCGGCCGCTTCAATCTGATTGACCAACTTTTTAGCGGCATTGAAGTTGCCAACGAAGTTAACCAAGATTGTGAAGTTGTCCTTTGCCAGTCGGGTGGCAATAGCCGCACCAATGCCTCTGGAAGCGCCGGTGACTAGTGCAACTTTTTCCAAAATGACCTCCAAGCTGACTGGAGTCACAGCTGTGACTCTATGAGTAATGTTCCCGAAGAGAATAATCTTGTGGTTTGAGTAGATAATCTAGCTAAAATGGAACCTATTGTTCTAAATAGATAAACAATAGGTTCCATATGGATAAGCTAGATGCAATGCGACTCTATGTTCGAATCGTTGAGCGTGGCAGCTTTACCGCGGCCTCTAGCGACTTGGATGTTCCGCGATCTACCTCTACACAAGTGATCAATAAGCTTGAAAAGCAGCTTGGTGTGAGGTTGTTACAGAGATCCACACGCAAGGTAAAAGCAACGCTGGATGGGGAACTGTATTACCAGCGATGCCTATCGATACTTTCGGATGTAGAAGAAGCGGAAGGTGCATTTAAGGGTTCGTTGCCGAAAGGGGAGGTTCGTGTCGATGTACAGGGAACAATTGCTCGCCACTTCGTTATGCCTAAGCTTCCGCAATTCTTTGAATGTTACCCCGATATTACTTTGGTGATGAGCGAAGGAGACCGCTGGGTTGATCTGGTTCAGGAAGGAGTGGACTGCGCGATCAGATATGGTCATTTAGCGGATAGTGAGTTGATCGCGAGGCGTCTGACAATGCTGGACAGGCTCACCTGTGCCTCACCGAGTTATCTTGAGCGCTATGGCACCCCGAAATCCCTGAGTGACTTGAGCCATCACCGCGCAGTGGCCCTTCGCTCAATAACAACGGGGAAGTCTACGCCGCTATCTTTTTGCGTCGGGGACAAGATTGAGACCACGGAAGCTTTAGCGCCTATCATGGTAACGGGTACGGAGAGTTATCGGGATGCCGTTAAATTAGGGATTGGCCTGGCCCAGTTCCCTAGGTTTCATGTTGAAAAGGATTTGACTGAGGGCAACCTAATAGAAGTGTTACCTAACATTCGCCCACCAAGTGAACCGGTTTCTGTAGTTTTTACTCAGAATCGTTTCCTGTCGCCTAGAGTTAGGACTTTTATTGAATGGTTAACAGAAATTTTTGTTGATCATTAGGGAGAGATATGAGTAACCCAGGCGCTGGAGAAATTGCTCAACAAGCGCCTGGGATTGAGTATAGCTATTAGTTTTCAGTTCTCAAAGTCTTAGTCTTCTCGAACCAGAAGTTATAAAAGTCTTCAGTTACCAGCTGTTCGATATTAGTTGCCTCTTCACGCGGGCAGAATATTGTAGCTGTGATCACATCATGACCAAGATCATTGGTAGTAACACTTACTTTTGCGTCAGGGCCCGACAGTTCCACACCCATACGATTCTCAATCAGCTTGCAGTAGCGTTCGGCAACTTCTCGGAAAGAGTCACAGTGCTCTTTCAGCCGCTCTGTAATAAACTTCTTGGCTTCAAAAGGGTTTATTTCACTGCGTTCGCGGGTTATCGAGAAAGTGTGCTCGATATAGCGACGCATAAAGTTCAGGTTCTTTACTGGTTGGGTGAAGAATGCATTATTGGGAATGTAGAGGGTAGTTCCAGTATAGCCATTGCCGAGCCCGTGGGGGTCAATTTCTAAAAGCGTGGTGCTTAACCAATCACTGTCGGTGACCTCACCAAACTGGTCGCCAACCTTAATCCAGTCGCCGACGGTAAAGGAACGCATGTTGGCTTGATATAAACCACCAACCAAACACTGCACGGCCTCACGAAGTGCAAGCACAATTGCTACAGAGAATGCCGCAATAGAGAGGGCGAAATCCCGTAACTCCGTCACCCATACGGCAATGACACCGATGACCAGCAACAGGTTGCCGAAGTTATGTACGGTATTGATTCGGCGACGCTTGTCAGCTTTTGCCCAACTACTACGTGCAATGGCAAGTGTCAGCAAGCTGCGTAACAAAAGAATGACGACAACAACACAAAGAGTAATAAAGAGTTTGCTGTGGAGAATCTGCTCCAGTAACTCGGACTTCATTAGGGACGATGGACCTCATTGTTTCTCATTGCTGCAACTCCACAGCCCACTCCCCTTTAGTTAGGGATAATGAGAGCGCTGGGCAATTTGAAGGCAGCAGAAGTGGACTGCAAAAGAAGAAACGCAATGTATCTTTAGGCGCCTCAGTTTGTAAATAGGTTGGAAAGAATACAAGCTTATTTGGCTATTTTGCCTTGATAAAAAATAGGTCTGAGCATGCCCTTACCGGTAGTCGGGGTTGGGGAAGTCAGGTTTACAGCCTGCATCCCATTTGGAGCGCTGGTTGCCATGGGCAGGTATCTCGCCGGCATCTTTGATCATGCGCGCTAAATGCATCAGGTTCCAGGTCATAAAGCTTGTGTTGCGGTTGGTGAAATCATTCTGTGGTCCGCCGGAACCTGGGTCCAGGTAAGAGGGGCCAGGACCAGCTTCGCCAACCCAGGCGGCATCAGCCTGCGGTGGAATTACATAGCCCAGATGTTGCAGGGAATAGAGGATATTCATTGCACAGTGTTTGGCTCCATCTTCATTGCCGGTGATAAGGCAGCCGCCGACCCTTCCGTAATAGGCGTATTGTCCCTGGTCATTCAGGTCAGATGAATTGGCATAAAGCCGCTCAATAACCTGGGTGCAGATAGATGACTTTTCCCCCAGCCAGATAGGTGTTGTTAAAACCAGGATATTTGCCTCGATCACCTGTTTGAATATTTGCGGCCAGTCATCATTCTCCCAGCCGTGTTTAGTCATATCTGGATAAACACCAAAGGCGATATCGTGGTCTACTGGTCTGAGCACTTGTACCGATATCCCGTTTCTTTGCATGATCTCCCGTGAGATGGCAACCAGGCCATCCGTATGTGAGAGTTCCGGCGTGGGCTTTAGAGTGCAGTTTAGGAATACAGCTTTCAGGTCAGAAAAATCCCAACGGCTGGATTCGCAATCTTCAATTTGTTTCTTGTTTAGGGTCATTTTCGACCTCCTTGCCGAAATTCGATGCTTGACTAAGCCAAAATGGGAAATTTTAACGCGGACGACTCTTGTTACCACTTCTCCACATGGGGTCTAAGATCCACCTCGAAAGTCCAGGCTGATCTGGCTTGGGTTGTCAGGAAGAAGGCTGTGTCAGCGATATCTGATGGCTGCAAAAATGCTTGGTTATCTCTTGCGCTCCCATCCAGTGCGCGACTTTTACCTACTGGCCCATCAATGATGAGGTAGGCAACGTGTATCCCCTTAGGCCAAAGATGCCTGGCCATCGACTGGGCAAGACTATGCTGCGCGGCTTTCGCCGACGCAAAGGAAGCAAAGTTTGCCCCGCCGCGCAGGGAGGCGGTTGCTCCCACAATAATGATGTTTCCTTCGCCACGTTGGATCATCTCTGTAGCCACCAGCTGACTGAATAAGGCGCAGCCTTGGCAGTTGATTTTCCAGTCTGATTCATATTCGTAGATATCGAGGTTCTCGATGGTGCAGGAGTGACCAGAGCCGGCGTTGTAAACGAGCGTTTCGATGGGCCCCATCTCGCCCTGGATACGACTAAATACATCAGCAATTTGTGCTGAGTTTGTAACGTCGCAAACGTAGCTCTTTGCATCGTTCAGTTCTGCCTGTAACTCATTCAGGTAGTTCTGGTTTCGGGCAAGAAGAGCGACTTGGCAGCCTTGACGGTTAAATTTTCTGGCAAAAGCAGCCCCATTACCGGGTCCGACACCTACAACGACACAAGTGGGTTTAGCCATGAAGAGTGCCTCCAAGAAGAACTAGTGAGCCCTGATTCAAACCAGATTGCGACATAAGCAGTCGTTGTAGTCACGACAAGTTAGAAGATATTTTGCGCTGCTGCCCGGTGAGTTTAGTCTGACTGAGATATTTGTCGGAAAAGGCGCCAAGTACATCTATCGTGGCTAAATAATCCCCTGACGCATAATGGGTTATCGCAAGAGTTATCACTCCGTTTCTTGTTAACCCAATTGTTACAGCGTTTGCTGCTTCAGCCACTCCCGCGGGGAAGATCCCACGCAAGCTTTAAAGGCGCGCGATAGGGCAGCCTCGCTTCCGTAGCCGACCTCATCCACCAATAGCTTGAGTGGCAAGCCCTGTTTCAACGCACGCTGTACCAGAGATATCCGCCAATTCTGCAGGTATGCAGCTGGGGTAGAGCCGATTCGCTCGCGAAAGGATTTCGCGAACACGCTGCGTGACATGCCCGCTTGATTTGCCAGTTCCTCTACAGACCAGTCGTGTGCGGGTTGCTCGTGAATGGCAATCAGTGCTAAACGCAAACGTGGGTGAGCCATCCCCGCCAACATACCGATTTGTGTCAGTCCCTCTTCCATCAAGTGCCGAAGCAACTGAATCACTATGACTTCAAAGAGGCGATCCAGTATTGCCTGGCGTCCACAATTTTGGGCAAATGCCTCCTCAAATAACAGGTTCAGCAGGTTTTGAGAGCTTACCAGAGCCGACAGAGGAAGGCAGATAAAGTCGGGCAGGGCCGCTGCGATGGGGTTGTTAGGGCCACCGTCGAAACTAAGGTTGGCGCAGGCAAAATCTGCACCGCTCTCTGGGTCGGTGATAAACCGGTGGGCCAGCGGGCGTGGATAGAACAGCAAGCTGGGCTCTGTAATGTGCACTGCCGGAGTGCCGCTGTGGCTAATTTCGACTGCACCTTGACGAATCAAATGAAGCTGTCCCAAATCATCTTCTCCATTTAGGCCATTGATGCCACAAAGAGTCCCTGTGTGGAACGCGCGTGCTGTGACTGAGAAATAGTCCAGCAGAGCCGCCAGTCGATCGACCATTCTGATACTCCTGGTTAACTTATCAAGACTTATTGTGACATATCGTCCCGTTTGTGGGTGTAAATTTAATCCCGCTAACAGATATGAGCCCTGGCTCTTCACAAAATCAAGGAGTATTCATATGTCCCTCAAAAAGATCCTCTACACAGCCGAAGCCACCGCCACAGGTGGCCGGGAAGGCCGAGCCCTATCCTCCGATAAGGCACTCGATGCGCAACTTTCTACTCCCCGTGAACTGGGTGGGGCAGGTGGTGCCGGAACCAACCCCGAGCAGCTATTTGCGGCAGGCTATTCGGCCTGTTTCCTGGGGGCACTGAAGCATGTTGCCGCTCAGGAAAAAATCACTCTGCCTGATAGTGCACAGATCACAGGCAAGGTCGGAATAGGGCCGATACCTACCGGCTTTGGCATCCAAGCGGAGCTGCGTATCAGTCTGCCTGGGTTGACAGAGGCAGTAGCTCAGTCGCTGGTCGACAAGGCCCACGTCGTCTGCCCCTACTCAAATGCAACCCGTGGAAACATGGATGTGAACCTTGTGCTCGCCAATTGAGCGACCGACACCTTCCTAGTACCAGCATTAAAGATATTGATTGAAGGAGAAAACAAAATGAACCGTTTTATTCGTAACATTGGAGCCCTCGGAGTTGCCTTATTTACTACCTTCGGTGCTACTCAAACCCTGGCCGATTCAAAATCTGTCGCCCCTGCCTCTAAATACACCAAAACGGAGAGCACCATCACCACCCGAGATGGCGTGCAGCTTTACTATAAAGACTGGGGGCCAAAGGATGGACCGGTGGTTACCTTTAGCCATGGCTGGCCGCTCAGTTCCGATAGTTGGGAATCACAGATGATATTCCTGGCATCCAAAGGCTATCGTGTAGTTGCGCATGATAGACGAGGCCACGGCCGATCCAGTCAGCCTTGGGAAGGGAATGATATGGATCATTACGCGGATGACCTGGCGGCAGTGATTGAGGCACTGGACTTGAAAGAGGTTACTCTTGTGGGTTTTTCCACTGGTGGTGGTGAAGTAGCACGCTACATCGGCCGTCACGGTACGGATCGGGTCAAGAAAGCCGCACTGATTTCAGCAGTGACGCCTCTTATGCTCAAGACCAAGACCAACCCAGGTGGCCTGCCACTAGAAGTGTTTGATGGCATCCGCAAAGGGTCCCTGGAAAACCGCTCTCAACTCTACCTAAATATCGCATCCGGGCCGTTCTTCGGATTTAACCGCCCAGATGCAGAGCCTTCGCAGGGCTTGATTCAGTCATTCTGGGCACAGGGAATGCAAGGTGGACATAAGAATACCTACGATTCAATTGCCGCTTTTTCAGCTACGGATTTTCGCGAAGATCTAAAGAAGTTCGACGTGCCCACGCTGATTGTTCATGGTGATGATGATCAGATCGTACCCATCGATAACTCGGCTCGTGCCGCTGCTAAAATTGTCAAACACGCCAAATTGATTGTCTATCCGGGCGCGCCCCATGGGCTTGCCGATACCCATAAGGACCGCCTTAACCAGGATCTGTTGAATTTCCTGCGGGGCTGATCGAAAGTGCTAAGAGTGCCCTGCAGTAGGGGCACTCTTCCATTTGCGAATAGGGTTAAATAGCTTAGTCACTTTAATTGTACTCATTTAAGCATTTTCCTGACGAAATACTCACCACTCTTCATACCCCTGCATAGCATTTTGGTTTCTTGTGCCGTTACAGAAATTATTATGCGTTTTATGAATATCGCAGCTGTAAACTATCGGTGTGGATATTTTTAAAGACACTTTGTTATGGTCAAGTCCAGCCGGACACCTCTCTAAGCCCATTTCTCAAATTCGATGCTGATGGCTGTAAAAAATTAATTTAACGAAGCACCCTTAATATTTAAGGTCAGCGTTTCGTATATTTTGGGAAAGAATGGTGCTGTCTGCGGTATTGATTTTTGTTGCTCACCAAATAATTGGGCTAGTGTATATACTGATTGAGAGTCGCAATTTTATATAGGTGGCCCATGAGGATAAAACGAAACCATTTAAGTATATTGTTATCAGGCATCTTAATTTTTGTGGCTGCCTATGCGAAACAAATAAATGCAGATCCGAATACAAAAAAAGCATTAGAAGGGACTTGGTGTCTTGTTGAAGATGAGTCTTTCATCTTTTATGAACATAGCAAAGACGCCTTAACCTTAAAAAAAGGGCAGGGCTGTAGGACCTTTAAAGTTCTTAAGCAAACAGAATCAGGTGGTGGCGGTCGTTTTCTTGAGGTGCTTGAAAAGCCCGACATGAAACACCAAATTGCAGCCGTCGAGAAATCTGAAAGTGGTAAAACCATCGCCAAGGATATTGGTATATTCGCCTATATGAAAACAGGCGACAAGATTCGCTTGGTGGCAGTCGATGTTTCAGATGAGAGTGTTGTTAATCTGACTCTCGACAGTAGTGGGAAAATGTATGGATTTATTGAAGAAGTTACGTCCGACACTCAATCTACGCAGGATCATGATGTTGTGGTCAAGTCCAGCCGGACACCTCTTTAAGCACATTTCTCAAATTCGATGGGGGTTACATCCCCCAGCGTTGTATGTATTCTGCGTGAGTTGTAATAAGCAATATAGGCTCTCACATCTGTTATCGCATCCTCCCTTGTTGTATAGAGATTTCCCGTTAACCACTCTCGTTTTAGGCTGCTAAAAAAGCGTTCAGTCGGTGCGTTGTCCCAACAATTTCCCCTACGGCTCATTGAGCACACCATTCCATGCTGCTTCAATAGCGCTTGGTAGGCATGGCTGGCATACTGACTACCTCGATCTGAGTGATGTAGAAGGCCTTTTGGTGGTGTACGCAAATTGACAGCCATCATCAACGCACGACTTACCAAAGCCGTTTCCATCTGGCGATCTAGATGCC
>NZ_JBGMEK010000116.1:0-9229 GCF_041447265.1 Microbulbifer epialgicus | reverse complement strand
TTTGAATTGCGACCTTAAAGGGGGCGTTCACAGTGGCATGCCAGCCCGATCCAAGGAGAAGCTAAAAAGGAAAGTGCTTTCTCACATGAGAATGTTACAAAAGAAGCCCGCGCGTGTAGCAGCCTACTTCCGACACGAATCAATTAGGTACGCAGCATAACCGAACTATTTGTCCGCCGGGTTAATAGCAATAAATGGCAGCACGAGCAAAATGCCCCTTATTAACAACTGGGCAAAATTTATGTTGAATTAAGTGAATTTTTTCAATATTAAAATTACAACATATTGTATGTGTGGTTTTAGTCTGTAATATTACACACGAGACATCTAAGGACTAATGTCGTAATATTTACTATGTATCACTTTACTTATGAGCCCACCCCAAAAAATATCCTATTGGATCTGATGGGTGTTAATAAACGACATGAGCTGGCAACCAGTCAGCTAGGTTTCATATCCGATGCATTTGATATTTCCATCAATAATCTGCGGGTAACATTAAATAGATTGGTAGGCACTGGCCTGGCTACCCAAAATGGGCGGGGCATCTACTGTTTGACGGAAAAAGCATTAGCCAAGCGGGTATTTATTAACCGCTGGCAACAAGATGCCTTTCATTACGATCATTGGGATAGTCGTTGGTTAGGCTGCCATTTACCCAAAGGGGCAGCACGTGCAGTTCGCAAAAAATCATTACTGGTACTGGATTGGTATGGTTTTGCTGCCGGCCTGGATCATCTATGGGTACGCCCCAATAACTTAACTCTCAATCATTCGGAATTAACCGCAACGCTGTTCAACCTTGGTCTTGAAGCGGAAGCGCATTGCTTTGTATTGCAGGAGGTGCCGGACTCATTGGCCAGTCAGTGGGCGCATCATCTGTGGGATATTGACCGGCTAGACAACGAATATGACACTCTTATGAAGTCGCTTGAGGACAGCCTTAAAGCTCTAGCGTCGAAACCTGTCAATGCTTCGTTGCCTGAAACATGTCGCTTAGGTGGTGAGGCTATCCACCGTTTAGCGATTGATCCTCTGTTACCCAAAGTGATCAGGCCAAAAAAGAAGTATCAACAACTAAGGAGTATCGTGCATAAGTATGACCGAGTTGGTCGCAATATCTGGCTGGAACAATTGAAGAAGTTAGGTGTTGACGTATAAAAACAGAAAGGAGACTCGCAGTGAATATCCCCATTAGTAAAGAAGAACTCAAGCCATTCTTGCAACGTAATGACTTCAAAGCTTGGTGGGTAGTAGCGTGTGCTTGGCTCTGTATAGTGGGTATTTTCATCGTTGCAGCGCTACTTCCACACTGGTCAACATATATTGTTGCAGTGTTCCTGCTCGCAGGAAGACAACAAGCCCTGGCGGCTATTATGCACGAAGCCAGTCATAAAACGCTTTTTGCAACTCGAGCCTACAATAATTTTGTTTCCAAATGGTTGTCTTCACCATTTTTATTGATGGATGGTGACACATACATTAAAAGCCACTTGGTGCATCATCGTAAGGCAGGAACAGATGAAGATCCAGATTTATCGAATTATAAAGATTATCCAGTGGCTAAAAAGAGTTTACTGAGAAAGTTTTCCAGGGATTTTTTAGGGGTTACTGGGTTAAAAGCAAATTTATATTTGTTTTTGAGTGGGCGAGATTTGTTAAGCCGAAAAAAACGAGTTAATTTTCAGTTAACTCGTGGTCTTTTCGTAAACGGCGTTTTGTTTTCCGTATTGTGGGTGTCGGGTTTTCCACAGCTTTATTTACTATGGGTGGTAGCCTATCTGACAGTGTATATGGCTATTCTACGGATGCGCCAAATTTCTGAACATGCCGGTGTCAAAGATCTTTACCACCTGGAACCAAAATACAATACGCGCTCGGTACCAAGGGGTATTTTGGGTTTACTGTTTGTGAGTCCTACCGATGGTCTGAGTTACCACTGTGAACATCATGCATTTATGGCGGTCCCCACTTATAACCTTAGAGCATTGCATAAATTGCTGAAAGCTCGCGGTTATTACGATGATGTGGAGTTGGCCAATAATTACTTAGGTGTTTTGAAGCAGGTAGTAAAATAGCGAGTATCTACTATTGAACCTTTGCTTGCGCTTCTTCCCAAGGAGTTTTTCACAGAATTGGCGAAAGGCAGTGTTGCAATGGTATTTGTCTGAACAAAGACCAGCAAGTCATACTCACTGGTGCAGTACTTTTTGCGCATACTTCGCCAGGGTGTTGGTGATCTGCTTGATCAGTGTGGATTTGAGATTCCACACATGCCAATACAGCGGTATTTTCAAGTGCTGATCTGGTGTCAGTTTTATCAATGTGCCTTTCTTTAATAAATCTGCAACCTGGATATCCGGTGTCATCCCCCAACCTAAACCCAAAGTCAGGAAATTGAGAAATCCTTTGGAAGAGGGGATCTCGTGTGATGGATACTGCCCGGCTTCAATTCCCCAAAACTGTTTTAGATAGCGGCTCTGTAGTTGGTCCTTGTAATTGAATTCCACTGCCGGAGCGTAGCGGAATTCATCCACATTTACAGGGTCGGAAAAGTATTGTTCCTTGAACTTTTGTGTACACACTGGGAAGTAAGCCATATGGCCAAGCAAGAGCGACTGGCACCCCTGCAGGTTACTGGTAACGGAGCTGATACAACCGATCACCTCGCCGTTTTTCAGTAGTTCAAGGGTGGCATCCTGGTCGTCTACTTTCAGATCCACGAGCAGATGTTGGGAGCGGATTAGGGGAGTGATGGCCTTTAAAAACCATGTATCCAGGCTGTCGAAATTGAGGGCTATGCGTACCTTGTTCTGGTTGCTGTAGCGGGTCTTGCTGCCTTCTGGGTCTATATCTTCCAGCAGTTCGTGCTGTAGCAGGTTCATTTGCTGATAATAGCCGAGCACTTTCAGGCCGGCCTCGGTGGGGCGCAGGGGAGTGGACCTGATCAGTAGGGCTTGACCAACTTGACCCTCTAGGGCCTTGATACGCTGGGATACCGCAGACTGGCTCACATGTAGCAGGGATGCGGCTTTGTCGAAGCTTTGCTCCTCCACCACAAAGGCAAAGGCCTGAAGTTGCTTTAGGTCCAGCATAAGTTTTTCTAATGTTGTATCAAAATAATTAAATTTACTTATTGTAGCTTCCCTCTTAATCTTCAGCCACTTTCCAGGCCCGTAGACCTGCGGGTAAGACTCAAAGACTACAGGAGGCATCGTGGCTACGGGTTTGTTACTGGCCCCGCTCGCAAAGGGCTTTTTGACCACTATCAGCTTGATCATGGCTATTGGCGCACAGAATGCGTTTGTCCTGACCCAGAGTATTCGTCGCCAGTACCATTACAGTATTGCTGCACTTTGTATCCTGATGGATATTGTGCTGATCAGCTGTGGTGTCTATCTGGTCGCGAACTTGGCACAGGCTGAGGGCGACTGGATGCTCTGGTTAACCTGGCTGGGAGCAGCATTTCTATTTTCTTATGGCGCCATGGCCTTTCGTTCAGCCTTCACTAATAAAGGGCTTGAGAATAAGAAAGAATGGATCAAGTCCAGGCGTTCAGCCCTGATTACCGCCGTAGCCCTTACCTTGCTCAATCCCCACGCCTATGTGGACACTGTAGTCCTGATTGGCTCGGTAGGTGCTCAGTACGCGGGGCAGGGCACACTGTACTTTGTAATTGGTGCCTGCAGTGCTTCCATGTTGTGGTTTGGTCTGCTGTCTGTTGGTGGCAGTATGATGCAGCCGTTGTTTAAGAATCCCAGAACTTGGCGGGTACTGGATGTTCTAGTGGGCATTATGATGTGGTTTATTGCCATCAGCCTGCTATGGGCTCAATAATCCAATAAAAAAACAGTGCAGATTAATTGATGTTTTTACTGATTTTTTAGTGGGGAAAATTTTTGAAAAAATTATTGATAGCGTTGCCCTTTGTTATTAGTGGCTGTTCATTGGTTGCGGCAACCTCGAAGGAGGTATCACCAGGCACTTATGCCGTGACAGCGGGAGGTAATATTTTCTCAAAAAGAGAGGATCTCCAGTCCAAAATTGATAAAAAAGCTATAAAACTTTGCGGGCCCGGGGCCTACCGGTTTATCGGGGACGCCCCGATAGAAGTCACTTCAACTTCTACTTATGTGAATGGGACATGGATGGATGTGCCCGGTCACCGGCTTACCAGGGTTGTGGTATGCCAGGATACTGAAGTACAGGGCTAGGTTCTTGCTCCCTTTTTACTGAGCGTTCACTGGAGCTGGGGTACTAACACTTAAGGAGTGCCCCAATCTAATAAATGGCCTCTCAATAAACCGGTAAACCAAGGCCCCCAGTACAATGCTGGCCAGTGTCGCGACAGCCAAGTAAACGACCAAAGGGTAGCCTGAAAATACCGTCCCCCAAGGCTGAGAGATAACCCACTTCATCAAGTAAACCGCTGCCAAGTGAAATAGGTAAATGGAGTAACTGATTGTTCCTAAAGCTGCCAAATGTCGTATAGGGTTTAAAGGCAAAAACGCAATCACAAGAAAGATACCCAAAGCGATCAGGTGAGACAACGCAAAGCGACTAGGTTCGCTACTGATGGAGTTGTCAAGGAAGTGCAGTCCCAGAACCAACAGGGGAATAGAAAAAGTAGAAGTTAAGGCCCAGATTGCATATCGGTGAAATCTGTTGGTTTCATAGCAGTACCGTAGCAGGGCGCCACAGAACATTACGGCTATGCCATAAGGGATATAACCGATGGTTGCAGGGAGCCGAAGTAAGGAAGCAGGAGAGTACTCCAGAAGCTGCAAACAGATAAAGAGAGATAGACCACCCCAGCAGGCTAGCAAGAGATACCTGGGTTTCCGCAAAAGCCTTTGCGCATACATAATTGCACACAGACAATAGAAGATCAGTTCCGCTGTTAGTGTCCAGTAGAGTTCCTGTACGTTTTCAAAGCCCAGCAACCCCTGCAGCATAGTCGTATTTGCCAGTACAGTGGTAGTGGTGAAAACTTGGTTACCAAATATCCATGCCAAGCTAATCGCGATAACGAGCGAAACCCAGTATGTGGGGTAAAGTCGGAAGAAACGGCGAATGGCAAAGCTCTTCAGGGGGCGGTCCGCTTCAAGTAGGCTGTGGGGAATTACAAAGCCAGATATTAAGAAGAAGCACAGTACACCAATCCTGCCAAAATCCAACTGGCTGATAAAATTAGCCAGCTCCGTTCCTTGTTGTGCGATGTTGGGAGTGAGGATAAACACTTCGCTACTGTGCTGCCAGACAACCAAAATAGCAGCCAGTCCACGCAGGACATCAAGATTTAGTAAGCGCTTGCTCATAGTGGCGGCCTTTATCCCTCTAGTGGCACACCAAATGTGGCCACCTGACTTTGAGTAATATTATCAAGATCAACTAGGATCAGGCGGCCATATTTAGTGTGCCGCTACTGCTCGGATTGGCAGAAGGATCAAAGATATCGCCCAAACGCTCACTTAGTCCTGTAAATACGAAAGAACACCCAAGCAGACATAATATCTCGCAAGGCCGGGCTACAATGATCAGGGCCAAGTAGCGCCGCAGGTGGCGCTTCCCGGATAAAGGAAGGGTACCCATTATGGCTATGAACCTCGCACAGAAACTGATCAAGAGCCATCTCGTGAGCGGTTCATTGGAACCCGGCAGCCCAATAGAGATAAAGATTGATCAGACGCTGGCTCAGGATGGCACAGGCACATTGGTAATGTTGGAGCTAGAGGCACTTGGTTTATCGCAAATCAAGACTGAGCTTTCCGCACAGTATGTAGACCATAACCTGTTACAGACGGATTTCAAAAACGCTGACGATCACTTATTCCTGCAAAGCGCTTGTCGCAAGTTTGGAATTTGGTTTTCACGTCCTGGCAATGGTGTAAGCCATCCAACGCATATGGCTTGCTTTGATATCCCTGGCAAAACGTTACTAGGCGCAGATAGCCACACATGTGCAGCCGGCTCTATGGGCATGCTGGCCATTGGTGCTGGTGGTCTGCAAGTAGCCATGGCCATAGCTGGCGTTCCCTTCGCGCTGAAAATGCCGAAAGTGCTAGGCGTAAAACTTGAGGGTGAATTACCGCCATGGGTCAGTGCTAAGGACATTATCTTGGAAATGTTGCGCCGGCAAACAGTCAAAGGTTGCGTGAATAAGATCGTGGAGTATCACGGCCCAGGTCTCGTTAATCTCACAGCTATGGACCGCCATGTGATCGCCAATATGGGGCAAGAGATGGGCACTACGGCTAGTGTTTTCCCCGCCGATGAAGCCGTGAGAGCTTTTCTTAAACAACAGCATCGCGAAAGCGACTTTGTAGAAATGAAAGCCGACGAGGGCGCGAGCTATGATGAAGAAGATACCATCAATTTATCTGATATCGAGCCGCTAATTGCCTGCCCATCCAGCCCAGACAAAGTGGTAACTGTACGTGAAGTGGCGGGCCGCCCGATTTACCAGAGCTATATCGGCTCTTCTGCTAACCCGGGCCTACGGGATTTCGCCATACCAGCGCGTATCGTGGCCGGTTGTAGTGTAGCCGATGATGTCTCTTTTGATATTAACCCGACCTCGCGTCAGTTACTCGAAGAACTGAGCCGGAGCGGTGATCTCTCAAAATTGCTTGAAGCTGGTGCCCGCCTACATCAAACCGGATGCGGAGGATGTATTGGTATGGGGCAAGCCCCTGCTACTGGCCGTATCAGCCTACGCACCGTGCCGCGTAACTTCCTCGGACGCTCCGGCACTGCAGAGGACCAAGTCTATTTATGTAGCCCTGAAACAGCCACTGCCAGTGCGCTGAAAGGCGTGATCACCGATCCTCGTGACCTGGATATGGACTACCCGAGCTTTCATGAACCGGAATATCTATCAGATATGAGGCCGTTACTTCAACCACCCCAGGAAATTCCGGTAGCAGTTGAGTTGATTAAAGGCCCCAATATCAAACCTTTGCCAAACTTCGATAAGCTTCCGAATGTTTTAAAAGGCCCGCTATTACTGAAAGCGGGCGACAATGTCTCTACTGATGAAATACTGCCCGCCGGGGCAGAGATATTACCATTGCGCTCAAATATTCCTGCCATTAGTCGTTACACATTTTCCCGTATTGATGAGAACTTTTATCAGCGGGCAATGAAATTAAATGGTGACTGCTTTGTTGTTGGTGGTGAAAATTACGGGCAAGGCTCCAGCCGTGAACATGCAGCGGTATCTTCACGTTTTCTAGGAGTAAGATGCATAATCGCAAAAAGTATGGCGCGCATACACCGGCGCAATCTCATTAACTTTGGTGTACTGCCACTACTTTTCGAGAATTTTGATGATTATGATCGACTTAACCAAGATGCAGTTCTTGAAATTGATAAGCCGATTGCACAGATAAAATCAAAAAATCCAATAAAATTGAAGATAAAATCATCTGGTGAGAGCATTAATCTGCGGAGTGATTTATCAAAAGATGAAATTGAAGTGCTAGAGGCTGGTGGTATGATTAATCAGGTGCGAGAAAAGTATCTGAAAAATGGAAAGTAGTGGTTTTTGTTACACTTCATAATCCGCTATGGCTTATAGTAACGATTTTTGACTTATCTACAGAGTTACTGGTATCTATGATTGCCTTGAGTATTTACTAATATGTCAGCGATCTCTTCCAGTTCCATATCGAAATATTCCGCATTCTTTTTTCCGGCATTCTTCAGTTTTCTCAGGTTCTCTGGAGACGCATTATCCATTGCAGAATCAGCTGTATAGAGCTTTGGTTGAATGCGGTAATACTGAGACCCTTCTGCGGTAGATGAGATTTGTTTCAGATAGTAATGAGTCATTTGGGCCCCACCATTCACCGCAATATCTATGGCTGGTCTCGCCCAGTTAAAAATACCCCAATCTTTGGCTTCTTTATATTTGTACCCTTTAAGCTGCCCGCCAGTACCAAGAGACACAATTACCATATCCTCTATCCTAGAGACGCCACTAAATTTAATCGCTTCTGAATAGGCACATAGCGCAGGATCACTGGCTACCATGCCGCCATCTACCAAGACGTACTTATTTTTTGATGGTGGTAGTGAATAGATACGTGCTGGTTCAAAATAGGTTGGTACGGCGGTGCTGCCACGCAGAAGATCCCTTACCAAAAAATCTTCATTCTTTACTATGGCACAATGCTGCCTGAAGATAATTTGCTCACGTTTTTTTATATCATAGGAAACAAAGCAGCAAGGTTTCAACAAGTCACTGAGTTTTGTTTTGCCAAAGAACTTTCTTAATACTCTTTCAAGTTCATTAGAGCAGTATTTTTCCTCCCTTATTAACTTCAATCTTTCAAGAAAGGGCCATGACCCAGAGCCAAACACTTTACCTCCCTCCTCAAGGTAAAAATTGACGGCTTCCTGGGCCGAAAATTTTGGTTTTCCTTTCTTATTGGGGCAGATATATGCCGCGCCCAATATCGCGCCGGTGCTTGTTCCCGCAATCAGGTCAAAATACTCGCTTATCTTGGTCTCGGGGTTTCCTGATTTCGCTTTCAGCTTGTGCTCAAGGGATACCAGTATCTGACCAGGCAATATCCCCCGGATTCCTCCACCATCAATAGATAGGATTCTTATGGTCATTGCCGATGCCCCCTGGCTTCATTGACTGAGTGCGATTCTAGAAACATAGCATTTGGCTAAATAGGTGATGCTTTATGTGTCAGAACCTCTCAATAAAATCAAAAAAAGTTATTAATATCAATAGGTTAGCTGGTTTTGTAGGCTGGGTGATTAAAGGGGTGAATATGTAGGTAAGGACCTTGGGGCGGGTGCTCAACTGGGCAGGAGGTTAATATAAGCGCGGGGTGGAGTAAGGGGACATCCTGGTGATTGGTGAAAGTCTGATGTGGATTAGTTCAGACCAAATCTGACACATCCTCTTGAAAAAGAGGGGTTTACCAGTTTTGATGAAGGTGCCTAAATCTAAAAGCAAAACCAAGGATAAACCCCATGATCCATACTAATGATCGCATCATCAAACACAAGACCGGATTGCTAAATCTGGCAGAAGAACTCGGCAATATCTCCAAAGCTTGCAAGATGCTGGGTGTATCGAGAGACACTTTCTATCGCTACAAGGAAGCCGTTTCAAGTGGCGGCGTGGACGCCCTTCTTGAGAAGAACCGGCGTGTGCCCAACCACAAGAACCGTGTTGACACGGTCATTGAAGAGGCAGTGTTGGCCTATG
>NZ_JBGMEK010000115.1:0-9523 GCF_041447265.1 Microbulbifer epialgicus | reverse complement strand
GCCTGCGGCAAGAGCAGCATTCCACCAAGTTGTTCCGGCTAGACTTGATCCACCAGAGGCTACCGCCATCGCTACAGTAATAACAGCAGCAAAAGCCGGGGAGATACTGGTACTAGATTCATTCCATTTGTCGTATTGGAGCTCAATCGCCGTCCAGTCCGCATCGGGGAAATTCGTGCGGACCTCGGCCATCCATTCCATGCCTTCAAGCTTGGATAATTCAGCAATTTGCTCATCAAGGGAAAGCTCAGGGTTTCCCTCATACTCTACTGAAATACCACCAACAGCCTCAACAGAGAACCCTCCAACAATAGAGTTTGGAATACCAGTCTCAATTGCATGACCTCTACTCTCAGTCGAAACTGTGAACAGCCCCTTCTTGACAGAGGTGTAACTATAATGGTCCGTTTCGGTTGTCATCAACAAGTTGACTTTACCGCCCAAAGCCTTAACTTCAGTGCCTGAGCCACTTTTAATATCCGCAGCTCTAAGAGTGATATCACCGAATTCACTGTGCAGACGTATACCTTTGCCCGCATCTAGCAATGAACGAATAGCTACTGTTTGATATACCGACTCCTCAATCTTTCGTTTACCAAACTTTCCTTTCTTATAAGATTGAGTCACATTGAGATTGTCTTCAACGGTAATTCCAAGACCCGCTAATAGCTCGATATGGCCATTGTCACTAACAATCTCTGAGGCATCAATCAGGATATTTCCCTGCGCAATCATTGAGATTGCATCGGCGGCAGAAACCTTGGAAGCCAAGTGAGAGATCGTGGATCGTTGATAAGATATACTTCCTGATGATCCCTCCCTATGATTGGTAATCTGTTGACTACCAATATATATATCGCCTCCAGCTTCAAATCTGATTGTCTCTCCAGCAGAAACGACCGAGCCAAGTAGAGTAATATCACTACTGGTTTTAAAGAAAATATCGCCGTTGGCATTAATCTCAGCAATCGGCCCAAACCGCTCAGACTGAAGGCTGCCTAAGTTGTAACGATGAACGATGGTACGATTTTCAATGGAGTGCGCTCCAATAATCAAGTCTCCATCACTTTCAATTAGACCCGATATATTCTGTACAACCCCCCCAGCAACGATTTTTAGGTCATCTTCAGCAATTAAGTTTCCTTGGTTGTTAACTAGGTTTTCTGCAACTTTTAAGAAGGCATTTCGACGGAATGTGATGTCAGAATTGTTAATCTGTAGTCCGCCCAACTCAATGAGATTACCACCAAATTCATTCTCATCGCCTGTGACTTGTCGCGACTCAATAGTAGAGGACTTCAAATAAAGAATGGGTACCAGCACATTTTCACTATTGATATAGCGTATTTCTGGCCAGATCATGTCGGCGGTGATTTGCTCGGTAGTTAAACCAAAGGGCTCGCCAAATATTTTACCGGTAATTAAAGCATGGTTATAAGCATTATCATATAGCTTACTAATTTGCTCCTGCTCTGTGCCGTAAACTTGAGTATTGATCAGATTTCGGCCCAGTTGTGCGTACACTTGCGAGCGAATGTAACGACTCTGAACAAAATTAGTTCCAACTCGTTTTCCCAAAGGATAGTGTGGCATTATGATCGTAATATCGCCCACCCTAATAGGAATCATTAACGGGTCTGAAAGGTTTTCTTTACTGGATTCCTTTAAACGCTCAAAGAAGGTCTCAATACTGGCATCTGACTGATGTGCATTCGTATTGAGAAAGTCAGCGGACTTAAACTGATACTCACTACTTTCCTCTTGTTGAAACAAATAATTGGTATTTAGTTCGGCTTCAATGAGCGCTGAATCTAACATACCTATAACACCTGCCATTGCAGGCATACATAACTGCATTGAGAAAAAGAAAGTCACCAATGAAGCGATAATTCGTTGCCATTTGGTGTGGCTAGATTTTTCCATCTTATTTTCGGATTTCATCTTTATGCTCCCTAAACTCCTAGCCCCACCAATTAAACTCTTCATCAAAGAAACTCAGCACAGCATTCTTTATTTTTTCCATATACGCAATAACGATATCGATAATTGACTCACTCTTAATTGTTGATGAAAAACAGGAATCGTCAACCGGATCGCTAGCGTTCACAATACAAGTGTTTTTAATAATCTTAACTTCATCCTGATCTACACTTTGATAGAAGCTGTAGAAGGGAACTCCATTCTTGTTGTATTTTGTTTGGTCACCATAGGGTATGTAGAATTCCTTGGATTTATAGTCAGCAAGTGCGAGATTTTGATAATAGGCAATGGGGTCATGCTTTGACACATTGACAGTCGTCTGCGGGCCGATAAAGTTACCCTCTACATGAAATAGGGACTCTTTTTCGTCCTGATTGACTCGAACTATTGTATGCTCAACCTTCTTGCGCTCACCTGGCTCTAAACAAGCACCATTTCGACCCTCCACTAAACAAGTTTCATAAATAGTTGTATAGGTCGTATAGGAGAGTTGAGAAATAGCTACACCTAATTCTTTTAGTTTGGGAGTGTCTAATGTAGCGTTGCCAAACACTTCAAAGAAAGCGGTATTATTGATAAAACCAGTAGCCGCTTTAAGATTAAAGTCTCCAATTGAGTGGATCAATCCAGGCGGAGAGTAGTAGTAAAAATTTTCCTCCCATTCGTCGGACTCTCGCTCAATGATTATTTGGGATCGATATCGCTCATTGGTTAACAAGCTTGTATCGATGTATACTGCACCCAACTGGTTGAGCCGCATAACAGCGGAAGAATTCACTACATAGTTATCTGCTTTAATGAACAGCTGTGTTTCCGCTGACACCATTACTTGGTTAGCCAGGGATGCATTCAGTGGTACGCCACTCGACCAATCATCACCCGGTGCTTTGTAGACGTAGTAGGGATTAATATTTTCAAAAGCTTTAGCTTTTACTGTAAGCCGATTTGATAAGATATTTGCAGCGAGTGTTTCCGCCTTTTGTTTACCCTGTGCTTCATTAGCTTCCAATCCAAGAGCAAAAAAGGTGCCTAATTCCGCAGCGCTAATGTTGTCTATATCCCAGCTGAGCAAGTTATTGTATTGATTATATTCGCTCAAGAATGGGGTTCTGGAACCGTTGCGAACTAGGCCATTCTGTGACTTAAGATTTACTAAATTACCTTGAATAATACCGCCGAAAGAATTCAGTAGATTGTCGTCAACGGAGATATCAACACCGGCAAACCCTTTTATCTCTCCTTTATTGAATACATCATTTGCGGCAATCTCAGTTTTTGTCGTCAGAATACTTGCATCACTGATAATTTGATTTTTTGCAAGTACTGAAAGGGTGTGGGCATTTATCGCTGCACTATTGCTTAAGATTAAGCTATCATAGGATTGCAGTGTAACCTTATTGTCTGATGCCAACCGGCTATTGATTACCAATGGCGAACCAAAGCTCTGAATCAATATCGACTCTTCATTAATAACGGGCACATCACGGTAGTTGGTCGAAAATACAAGGTCACTACTTGTATCGATATCTGTACCAATTCTGTACCAGGTATTTGCCATGGTGACCGTTACTGCGGTAGAGCGAATGGCTCCATTCAAAAGTAAAGAGGTGGAAGGTTGGGCCTGAGAGGGGATATTTGTAATTTCTCTAGATTCAAACGCCAGCGAGTAATTACCTAGGTACACGTTGACCGCACCACCACCAATTTTGTAACGGCCTGAAGCATCACTAACGTAGTCTCCACCGTCGGTCCGAGTAGCATTTTGGTGCGTATTAATCTCACCACTGAGGCTGATATAACGCCCTAGAGTATCGACTGATATAGCTCCAGGTGCAGTCAACTGCGTGATATTGACTGATCCAGAGAGCTTAATATTACCAATGCTACTAGCACTATCTGACAACGTTGAGTTGAGAGTGCCTGCGGCGAGAGCAATTCGTTGAAAGTTGCTAAAGCTACATCCTGAGCAGGAAATTGCCGCGCTGGAACTATCAGTAATAAAAAGAATATCAGCAGGCTCGCCTACCAATTCAATACTGCTGGCCAAAGCTATGTTGTTTGAATAAATAACAATCAACTTGGCTGGATTATCCCCTGACCCCGAGAGCTCGGGAAGATTGAGCACCCTTAGGGACTTCCCAGAAACCGAAAATGTAGAAAACCGGTTAATAGAAATACCTGCACCGTTAGGAGGCCTGATAGTTAGGATATCTACATTCGCATCTTCTGCACTTGAAATCAGATTGATTTCTGCATTGTGTTGGGACGTGGGTGTAATTTGTGTAGCTGTTGCCACGTCACCAACGTAAAGAAGAATCCATAGGCTTAACTTTAGCCATGATTTCATAATAAGGTTACCCTTTAAGTAAAAGTAGGTTTTTGAACCTAAGGAAGTTTTTATTCTTGTCGAAGAGGTTGGCCACCAAGAATGTATAATAATCAGTTCAGGCAAAGCTCAACTACACCAAATTGCTTTACACCCAGATTTCGCCAAAGGCCTACCAGCAGCAGACAGTTATACCCTGATATATTGAGCAAGATTAGAACACCTATATCGGAAAATTCTAGGCTGGGATTTTGGATGCTATTGATCAATTTGGGAAGCCCTAACACTCAATTAAATTTACATTTTCCACTAATAACGGAAATCGATAGTCTTAATACTGTCATTAAAAGCCAACCATAAGGAGAGAGTGATTCCCTATTCACCACCTGAGACGGCAAGCCCTACTTGGTCTTTGAGTATAAAAGATGGCTTTTGACTAGCCCGGCAAGCATACTCTTCGAACTATTTAATTGGTTTTTGAACAAACCTATTGATCTGCGAGTGCCTTGTCAGGGTCGACATAACGCCAACTGCCATCCAGATTGCGCCCTACCAAGTACTCCATACCCATCTCATCGTTAAATTTCTCAACCTGCGCGCCACCCTTTTCTGAGCCAATATGAGTCAGTTTACCCAGGCGCTTATGAATTTGCGCATAGGGCCGGCCTTTGTGAACACAGCCAAGCGCAGATCACTACTCCACTTATATTCCGGGCCTTTCTTTAGCGCCAGGGCAAGCTGGTCTAGCTTGCTGTTAAAGCGCTCTTCCAAATCTTGTCGATAGGCCGCGCCAGCGTTGGTCACTGCGGCTATCTTCAAGGCCCCGCCGCTCCCTTTGGTAAACATATACTTTTTCGGCGCGAGCATCTGATCTGGCCCGACTTTTTCTTCGCTCGTCACTGGATTTCAGGCCCTCTATAAACTGTTAGCCCTGGAAAAACCCATTTGCCGCATTGGACCTACTCAATCCAGACATTGCCCGCCCCTAAAAAAGTGCACCGACTGCCAGCCCGGCAAGCGCACCGATTACTGCACTTCAAGGCCCCACCTACTGCGGTTCCCTTGGCGGCCATCATGCCGATATCTCCGCCGGCTCCCATATTGGTGCTTTTCTGTTGTTTTTCGGCCGCTGCGATTTGCCCATTGCGCAGTTCCCGCCCACGCTCCTGCAGGGCAACCTTTTCCATGCCCTGCATCGCATCCCGCTTCACCCCGCGGCCAACACTAATTAATCCGTAACTTCCACTCATCGCTATCAAACTCCTGTGAAACCCGGAACCTCTATGATGGGGCTATGGGCAACGATTGCGCGGCAGCGCCCCCTTTGGTAAGCTCTCTCGCCCCGCGACACCTAAAATCCCACCCAAAGTGGCTGATGTAGGCGGGCGGTAAATATACGAAGCTTCATTAGCCCGTGAAATGTAGGAAGTTGAAGTGTACTTAAGTAGCTAAATGCGCTTCTCAGTACTTCGTCTATTAGGTGTAAATACCGGATAAGATCGTTATAGATGGTGATCCCCCTAGAGGAAGGTCACTTCATTAGTTAATGTCCATCCTGGAGCCACATAAGTTGCTACCTACCTAATTTTTCGGTGAACAAGCTATTTTAATTTCAGTGGAATAATTATGAAAAAATTGCTTTCTATATTGTTTTTATTAATTTTTAGTTCTAGCGCACTTGCAGATCGTGCATGGTATCGCGGTACGATTAATAGAATATGGACTCTTGGTTCAGATGGCAGTTTTATTATTACCCTCAAAGAAACTTCTGTCCTTAGTGATTGTAAATGGAATTACGCGTACTTTACATTAACTGAACAAACCCCCGAGAAACTGAGAAATTCTTTGACTTTAGCATTATCTGGGTTTCACGCAGGTACAACCGTTGGTCTTGAAATTGACAAGGATTTGCACGGTGAACTTTGCCAAGCGTACAGTATTGACCTTATAAAATAATCATAATGAGGTAGCTAGCCAAAGATGCTTCTCCTTCGGCTACCTCAACACCCTGCATTGCATCTCTACGGCCAACACTGATCAGTTCATAACTTCCACTCATAGTTACCCCCATCACTAATTGCTTCCCGAAGCCCAACAGCGGTAGCGAGGCTTTCCTGATGGTCTTGCTTAGCGCCGCTAAACTCGACCCAGCCCTACTGACTGGCTGAGCCCTCGGCAAAATCCATAGCCGCCTCACTGCCCTTGGCATCCACTCGGTCCATATAGCCTTGCTCAAGGCCGGAATACTTTCGCTTTTAGTGATTCCGTTTTTCCATGACCACCTGCGCACAGGCTTTTTCATCAGTAATTTCTTTAACCTTGCTATCGCCCCTCTTATGAAATAAACGGCGAAACCGGAAAGGCTGAAAACTGGTAATTTCCCCATCACCCAGTAACTTGGGAGCAAACGCCACATCAGTTGGATCAATCACAGAGGAATTCTCAAAATAGTAAAGTTTCCATCGGTGCGATATCGCTGAAAAGCCAGGCGCTGAGCGTATTTATCAAGTGCTGGCAATACCGTCCAAATATTGAACACAACAGGCACCCACATCCTTGGCCAACTGCTTCACCTGTACAAAATGGGTGCGGATTTCTTTGTCAGCTTTGCCGTAGGCTGCCCAGACTTCAATAATGTGTTGACCACCTCCGATTTTTGGGCACAAAACGCCAAACTCTCTTTATCTGCAAACAAAAAGGCCCGCTCCTTTGCTAGAGCGCCCAAATCTGGCATCGTTGCTCTTCGGTCAGTTGTCGGTAGCTTTCTGTCATCACTTAATCTCTTGGTGGAGAAGAAGCGGCAGATGTTACCTTCAGCTGGCCGTTCTTTTCCAGAAGGTTAACTGATGCACTTCAGAGCTGAATGCAGGGAGTAAAAGAATTAACTAACCCTGACGAATACACAGTAGCCTCCTCCTTATTAAATGGTGGAATAGTAGCTGTGGGTTATCCTGCGGTTACTGCAGCTATGAATTCTTTGAGTAGTGGCGCATTGGAATCAGCAGCACTAGTAGGGATTGAAACTGCCACAATTGGGGTAGTGGTTGCAGCGGCTGCGATAGTAGTTATTGCAATCGGCTTACTTGTTCTTTGGTTGATGAAAAAACCGGCAACATGTGCAGTGCTTATCGTAAACGAGACGGATGCTGATCTGGCTTTCAATAGTGGACATAATGTTCATGGCAAGCAAGGCACTCATACCAAAAGACTGCGTAAGTCATGGTTTCCAGATAAGAACTGCAATGCAGGCTTCTACTCTGCTATGAGACATGATAATAGTATTACCCATGGTTCTCAATATGGTTTCACATTAAGCGGCTTGAGTAGTGGACTCGTAGGCATTGGAGTTGAGTGCCCTTTGACCGGTGTACTTGGTGGTAATAATAGAGCTTACTGTAGCTTTGATGAGAGTGCTGAACAAATAACTTATGCCGTAAATGATCACGATGAGTTATCAGACTCTGCCAGTAATGGCGACTACCGAGCTTCCATTCGTTGTAATTCAGGCTCTGGCTCCATCGCTTATTTCATAGGCAGGATCTATAAAGCTTAATCAGTCAGCCCGGTCTTCTTTGATGCGTCTGACCACTTCCGGTTTCGGTACAATGGCAGCGGTATACTTATGGCTTTCATCTATTAGGTAATCGCTGCCTTTGAAATTATCGATGGTCTTAAGCATGGCCATATTCTTCATGGCTGTATCGGCAAGCTTCATCCAGTTAGCCGGGATGTACTCCAGCAGATCATTCGTTACTGTCTCACCTCCAGAGAGGGCTTTGATATCGGCGCTTTGGTGGCTCAGTCCTCGCTTTGTTCTGGGGGCCATCAGGCCATTGCTATCCAGGTTCTGGAGGTAGGATGAGAGTTACCAATTTGACCTTTTTAAGGTTGGGTTTTGCCTCGGTGGGCGTAGGTGGCTTTTCCTCAAGGAGGTCTGCCAACTCTTCATGCTCTGCCTAAAGAGAAATCATCGGCTTCGGACCATTATCCTCATAGCCCCATTTCTTTTGCGGACTTATTGCCGATGTATTTATTTGGCGCAGTGGGTTCAGCTATTGAAGATATCCAGATTTAGAGCCCAAAGAAGTGGGCTCGTAGGGTTTTCTATGATCGGGTAAAAATGTAGAATTGAGGGTTAACTCCAGGTACTCTCGCCTATCAGGAATCAATTAATATAAGGCTGATGCGGACAATTGACTGATTGGCCGCAAAATTACGGATTAAGTTAAGATGTTCAGGTTTAAAGCATTCATTATTTCAATACTATTTTCCCTTTCGGCGACAGCAGAACAAGCGACATATACTTCTACAATATCAAAAGTATATCCACTTGCCGATGGCGGTTTTATAGTAGCCTTCAAAGAAGATTCGCCAAATTGCCCCAGGAATCTCACCCCGAAATATCACAGTGTAGAAGTAGGGAAAAACGGTGTAACCCAAGAAGGATTAAATTTAATATTTAGTGCTGCATTGGCAGCAGGAGCATCTGGAAAACCAGTCACAATAGTTTTTGATGGCAGCTCAGAAAATTGCTATATCAATAGATTATCAGTTAATTTCTAACTTTTTCTCAAGCACAGTACTCAGCCATTCCCAATCTTAAACTTATAGTTACTCTTCCCCTACTTTCAAGTGGAAGAGTAACTGTAAATCTTCCCACCATCATCTGTCACGCAGATTCAGCTCTCAGAATTTTTCTAGCTTTCTCAACATTTTCTGCGATTGGCTTCAGCAAAAATGGTGCGGCACACGAAGCTTGTAGAACTCCTTCAAAGTTTGATAACTTGAATGGGTATTGGTCTTCAATGATACTCTGACCACTCACCTTTACAGACGCCACCAAATAGCGATCCTCATCCAATTGGACTGGCAACCCAAAGGTAGAATTAGTCCAGAAAAGATCCACGATAGAGCCATCGTGCTTCCCAAACAGCTCTTCTTCTACCGAAAAGGTTATTAAAGCATGCCTTGGCATTCCCGTGTATCTATTCCTGCCTACAACGATGTACTTTTCTACCTTACCAATAAAGACATGGTCAGCAGAAAGCATGTTTTCAAAAACAAAATTTTTAATTACAATACAAGCAGTGGCGTCAGGACCATTCAAAAAAAGCAACAATAAAATCAATCTAATCCGAAGCATAATTTTGATAACTAGAGTTTAGAGTTTCATGGGTCAAAAAACGGACAAAAACTAGCTTGACATAGAGGCGAAGA
>NZ_JBGMEK010000114.1:0-9894 GCF_041447265.1 Microbulbifer epialgicus | reverse complement strand
CGCTGGGCTAGATGTTCAAATAGCAGCGGAGGCGGGTAAGAATGCGGCAGAAAATAATGCTCTCCCCGCATATTTACTGTACCTGGGATATGTATATGTAGCTGCTAATCTCACTCTTACGGCTGTAGAGATTTACAATACAATTGAGGGGGTTGAAAAACTCTATGAGGAGTTAGAGGCTGCTGAAGGCGACCCTGACAGGCAAAAGCAAATTATCATTAAGTATGGTAAGGCCTTAGGTGTTGAGATTGCCGTAGAAGTGGCAGCTGGGTATACAGGAACCAAGTTACTGGCTAAATTAATAGAACTTGGCAAGCATAAAATTCCTGGCGACATTTTAACGGAGTTGAATTACCTTCAGAATTCATTTGAAAATTCCACCTCATACCAGTTGGAGGTTAGAACTAAAGATCGAGATCTGGTGGATCAAGGGAATTATCAAACTGACTTCAAGACCAGAGAAGTTGACATTGGGCGGAAGGTACCTGAAGAAGTTCCGTTGTCAAATGAAAAAGTTGACGAGATTTTAGAGCAAAAGCGTACTGATCCAGATAATCTAGAATATCCTGATGAGTATTTGCCAGCGGATTATATTGAGGCGCACCAACGGCTATTTGATGATGGAGTGGTTCGGTTTACAAATTATGCTGCATTTAATAAACTTGGAACTTTTGGACTTGATGGCGGATTTGTAATGCCTAGGAGCACATTTGATAAGGCGTGGCAGGAATCAAATGGCGACTTAGAGGCTTTTGAAAAGCTGTTAGAACTGGATGACGGCTACCTTTCAAATCCAGAAAAAGGAACTATTATTGTCGGGTTTAAAAGGTCCGATCTTGGTGAAATTAGAATCCCTCGTGGTAACGAATCTGGTGCATATGAAGGTCAGTGGGTTCCCGGCGGGTATACAGCGGGAGGAAGCCCTGAGGGTGTTGTAGACTTTAAAAGTGATCCACCTAAAGCTTATGAAAAACTATGGGGTTTTTAACATGAAGCGACTAACTGGAAAAATATGTAAGCTTGATCGCAGTGAAATGAAGCGTCCTGGTCTTTTTTGGCAGAAGGGAGGTTGGGCAGTAGAAATTAGCGATGGGAAATATTATTTTCTTTATCCGACCTCAGAAATGGCCGGAAGGCTTATCAATGAGGAGATTAGTAAGGCTGAATTTGATGGCGTAATAAATGGCGAGCTGACAGCAGAATACATGTTAAAAAAATATGGCAAAGGTCATGGGTAACAATGTTACTCACTATTAACTTAAGTTACACTTGTTAACCTTATGTTATCTGAAAGTGTAGCACTTTATTGATTTTTAATATGTGCTGCACTTTTCAGTGGGAGGGTGTAATTGATTCTGTGTAACCACCCTTGCCAACTGATTATTGATAGTCTGCGATTCTCTCGCCAAATTCGATCATAAAACGGTTTATTGCCGGCTTCCAGTTCTGGATTGGCATCGTCCATTTTTCTGGGGCAGCTTGCACAGCCAGCTATACTACCTTCATTGCTGGGTCGTCAGAGGGGGCGCTTTTCGCAACTTTGCGAATGACGCTGTTGAGGAGCTCTGCCGCAATCGCCTATCACCCGTCCTTTCCGGCTGGCTCGAAGTTGAAGCCGGAGCGCAGCTATGACCGCATGAATGCTTTCTCGTTGGCCTGGCTCTGATGGTGGCTGTCAGTGTACCCGCCATGAGTTGCTAGTTCAGTTCTCATTGGCCCCGGTGACCTTTACCAACGTTAAGAGCTGCACTGCCGATACAGGCTATGGCTGGCCAGTACAATGGCAACTTCTACACTTTGGCTTCTGACTAGGATGTTGAACACATTGTGCCACTGTCCTGGGCATACAAACACGGTGGTACCAATTGGGCCAAAGAGGCAGCTTTATGAAGCTCCTGAGAACCTATGACTGGTAGATGACGGCCGGAACCATAGCAAGGGCGACAAGGGTCCGGATGAGTGGATGTCACCCTATAAGCCTGCGCAGGGTGCGCAGGCTGTTGGTTCAGATATCCTGCCGTCCTCCCTGAGACTCTAGCTCGTTTCCATTGGCTACATATAAGTTTCAGATAATGATAGTAAACCAACCTCGCAACTTCCCTCTGTTCGAGAATGTGCCCTTACTTTTTTCCCGGCCATATAGCCAGCTAATGCAATACTTATCAATCGATCAGTTTCTTCACCATGGATGCTGGGCGTAATAAGGGCAGTTCGATTACATGAAGGCTCAAACTGAGCTGAGGAGTCAGAAGAAAAAATTATCTTTGTGACTGTTTGTCCCTCGAAATCGTACACTTTTACTGCATCTATTGTTCCGTAAGCGATATCGCCGGCTGATGCAAAAGCACAGAATGATTGCAAAGTTACAAATAGTACGAATTTCTTCAATTTCATATTTATTACCTAGTTAAACTGGAAAATAGCTTAGAACCTACCATAGCCAGATTCTGTGGACTGCCGGAAGGTGGCAAGTTGTATCATGCTATAAACCTTTGCTGCTACAGTGGCAATAACGAGCCCTCAAAACCATAGGGGCGAGAGGGGCGAGCCGTTATCAGTTGAACCTTAGACATGTATAGTTTTTGGTATTTGGTGACAGGTTTCAAATGCGCTGTCTTCTGCTCACCACAAAAGCGCTAATTCATTGGTTTATGGGGGTTCACATTGTGGTTGATAGTCGTCAAAATGCCTAGTTCTAAAACAGCCGCAATTTCTCTGCCTGCTGGCCCCAGTCAGCAGGTTTAATCTTATAAAATTGCCGGACTTTTGATGTCGAGCAAAGTGAGTCAGAGAGGCTTTATTCGAGTTGGCTGTTAAATCTTTGGATGAGAGTCAAATAACATATTCAGTCAGTTAACCTTGTCAAGGTATGTAAAATGAAGAGATTGTTGATTCCAGCTATTGCTGCATTATTTGTGTCAAATGCCTATTCTTTAGGTTCGGTCAGCGGAAAGGTAAAGCAGATTCGAGTCGATGAGAATGGGAGGACTATGATATTTTTTGATAAACCCTTAAGTGGAGATCCGGCAGCGTGCTCAGATAAAGAAAATTATGGCAACGCTTTGGCAGTGGATGCATCTACTGATGGGGGAAAAGCGGTATTAAGTATGGCTTTAGCTGCAAAGGCTACAGGATCAACTGTTACTGCTTATGGGTATGGTAAATGCGGTTTGTACGGAGGTAACGTTGTTGAATCTTGGAATCATGGATTTTTACTGTAAGAGGTTTTAATTAACTAAAAACGAAACCATGTAGGAGGGGTAAAAGTAGCGCTGGTAGATTGTTCAAAGCGCGCTGCATGCTAGGTTTTATTCAGATCACGCCCTACTCCAAAGAGCTTGTATTTGTTCTCTAAGCCTACCACTTGTACGATCCCTCAAAACTATAGAGGGGTCGTTGCTAAGACCTTATCAGTTGAACCTGCGACATGTATAAGTTTTGTTATTTGGTGACAAGGTGCAAAAGCGCTCTCTTCAATTCACCATAAAAGCGCTAATTCTTTGCCTTATAGGTGATCACAGGATGGTTGATAGCAGTCAAAATGCTCAGCTTTAAAACAGGCGTAATGTCCCTGCTTGTCTGGCTCTGTATCAGAGTAAGTTGGGTGGTTATTTTGAGGTGCTTTGGGTGCAGCATAACGTGGCACATAGATCTCTTATAAATTAACGAGTACAGGAGAAAAAGAAAATGTGTAGGAAGCTACTGGCTATTTTATTGTTAACCGGAGCTTTACCTACCCAAGCTGCGATTGTAAGTGCTGTAGGCAAGATTCAGGAAATAATCGCTTATGATTCATTTGGTGGCGGTGATGTGCTAATCAAATTTCCTACACAGGTTTCAAATTGCTTGGCTGGCGTCTATATTCCTCCAAAGTCGGAAGGAGGAGAGGAAAGAATACTTTCTATTGCGTTATCTGCTTATATGGCAGGCAAAGATGTGAGATTTCAGATTTATGAAACAGCAGTATGGCCGGGAGCAGCCAACTATTGTAAGCTCAAAACTATTGAGCTTAAATAATTTGATAAAGAAATTAACCTGGATAGTTTTTAGCATTGTAAATGCTGTTCATGCTTTAATGCTGCTATTTGTAGTAGTTCAGACTTTGTCTGATAATTATCAGTTTTTAGGAAGTGCTCTGACAGGTCAGGTTTAGTTTACGAGCTTTTCCTTCCTGGGTATCTATGTGCAGCACTTTATAGTGATAGTGGAGAAATATGGGCTGAAGTTTTACCAGAAGAGTCAGCCCAAATACCGCCCTTTCTGTAAGAGTAGGGCTGTAATAGCTCTAGGAGATCGTAGTCAACCTTGGTTCTTAGAGTTGTAGCTTTACCTTCATTGAGAACTTTATACTTCAATCTTTAGGAAAAGCGCAGGTAAACCTCAATATAAACTGCAACTGTCAGTTGTTGACTGAAATTTTCCCAGTCTACAATAAAAATATAGGCACAAAAATGATCTTATTGGAATTTATTAAGTTTGTTTCAATGTCAAAGCTGCGTAGAATTGGTAGACATTTTTGGTACTTTGGCCGTAATTGAGTGAGCTGATTAAAAAGGCTTCAGAGATTTGAGAGGCTTGAAAGGTTCGAGAGGACCGAGAATTTTCTAAAAGACCCATCCCCTCAAAGGAGAGCGGTAGCGTGACGTAAGAGTAAGTAAAAGGCGCTGACCCAAGGTGCTACCAACACCCGGGGCCAGCTAACCAAATTGATAACGTGACTATCAAAATGGCTATATGGATAATACGCTAGAAACCCGCTCGTCTTCAATAAAGTCGAGATCACTCAGTAGCTTGGGGCATGTTCCTAAGCTCTGGAAGCCTAGCGCCCGCCTTTTCCTCTTCTATGCTTACCGCCCTCGCGCACCTCCCCACGTTTCCTCCAAACGTTAAAACCCAGATTCCCCCACCCCGGAAGCGCCCAAACTTTGACTATAGAAGGAAATGAGTATGTTGATTTTAAAGCGACGGACAGGTGAAAACTTAAGAATTGGAGCAAATGTCTCAGTCACAGTGCTGGAGGTTAAAGGTAATCAAGTGAAGATAGGCATAAGCGCACCCAAGTCACTGCCCATTCACCGTGAAGAAATTTATATGCGGATCAAAAGGGAGCGGAAAGTGAGCGTCTGAATATGCCGAAAGGGCGGGGCAACTCTGGGCATCAATGATTAAAAGCTGGATTCCAAGTAAAAATTTGTGTGGCTTTGTCTGGTGGGTAATATTTGCCCCCGATTCGAATACCTCTTTGGTGCCAAAAGGCCCTAATGATGGCCACTGTGCCTCTACTATCGTGCGCGCAACGATAACAAAGGGTGCTGAGCCCACCAAAAGTAGTGCCCAAGGTTAAATGCACTATTGCCGTAATCGATGACCAGAACAACGTACAGACTGATGGTGTCGGCGATTTAATATTCAGTGCTTATGTAACCACTAACACCCGGCAGACAGATGAGGGCAGCCGGTAAAACGTTGCTAATCACGCCGTTGATAAGTGGCGAGCTGTATTGTCGAGGCAGCAAATCGTTTGGCCGTGCATAGTGCTATTGCGGCTATGGGAGCTCCTAGTGAGCAATTCAGGCCTTTATTTACGTTAACGAGGAACGTATCGCAGGTTTCAAAGCTTGAATTATAGTGCCATAGCTGACATCCACAGAAATTTACGCTCTAACTTATTGATTTAATAGTAGATGAAATGTATTCAAGAGCGAGAAATTGAGTCAAGCGACTTGAGCTGGCAGCCCACTATTTCTGGTGGATATTTGACAAAAATCGATAAGCTACTATAAATAATGCTTTGCCTGCAGAGCTTGAAGGGTCTACTTTAGAAATAATGGCCATACGGATAGAAAGCCACCGGCTCTTTAATAAGTGTCAGCAAATTATGATCAGAATTCTATGCAGTCTTATGGCCATTCCTTTTCTGTGTAGTTTTGCTGCATGGATAGGCCAGTATATATTTCCAGCAGTTAGCTGGGGGCAAAGCACACTAAATTACAATATTGGTGGCGGTGTTACTGCAATGTTTCCTCAGCAGTCAATTGCACCACTTATGATGTTTGTCACTCCTAACAAGCTTTCAATTGCTATTTGGGGGGCTTCATTACTTATTTCGGCTCTTATAGTATTCCCATGTGTTTTTTTGTTCAAAAAAATGAGGTGGGGGCAGCTACTGCGCACCACTTTTTTGGGTCTATTTTTAGGGGTGGCTCCCCCCTTAGCTAATTACATGATATACCCTATGGCTGTATCTGGTGAATTGCCAAATTTTAACTACCATCTTATGCAGTTGTTTGGCTATTACGCATTTGTAGGTGGTTTCGCATCAGCTGGTTTTTGGCTTTTTGCAATTAGAGGAAATCCTTGGTTTCGTCTTGCAAGGTTGTCAAATTGACAGAAGTTGAGAATGCAATAAAGGCTATTAATATTCATCATGTCTATTCGAAGGGGCTTTTTAAAATTACTAAAAAGGGGGAAGGAAAGAATACACTGCGCTCGGGACCGTATGAGGTATGGATGCCGATTACGAGCTTACAGGGAAGTGTTCACAGCGCGTCTCGAGTGCAGTGTATTCTTTCCTTCTGACCCGGTAGTATTTAGCAGAGAGCATAATAAGTGCAGTTTACCGGGTTGGTTTTCTTCTGTGCTTCAAGCTAGCCGTAACTGTGAACGTTATACATACAAAGATGAAATGTCGCGATAGTAAAAGTAGTCTGGATACACCTAAAAAGATTCTTAAAGTGAATCACGCGGGTGAGTGTGGCGCTATCAACATTTATCGTTCACAAATATTATTATGTAAATTTTTCTATCGAGATCTGGTTCCACTTTTACAAAGTTTTAAAGTGGATGAAGAACGTCATAGAGATATATTTTGGAATGAAATAATCGCTCGAAATGGCGTACGCTGTAAAAGCTACTGGCTTTGTGGTTTGGGTGGCTTTGTAATGGGGTTTATATCTTCACTGCTAGGTAGGCGAGGTATCTTGGCTTGCACTTGGGCTGTGGAGTCGGTTGTAATAAACCACCTGGAAGAACAATTGAAGTACCTAGAAAGCAAGGGTGATCATTCTGCATATGAGGCTGTGTATTCTATACTGGAAGATGAGAAAAATCACAGAGACACAGGATTTAAGGAGGGTGGAGTTACGAATATTTGGTATCAACCACTACGCTTTTCAGTAAGTTTTTTTACTGAGCCAATTATCCGTTTTGGAATGAGGTAAAATGTTTAACCAAGCAAAGTGGCAGGTAAGCTGCGATTTGCGGCGTTAACTGTCAGGAAGGACTGTGCTACCTCAGGCGATGATAAATAAAACCAAAAAGAATTTTTCAGGGATTGAATGCAGTGAGTCGTATACCACTCTCCTACAACCTTGTCCGCAGTTAGAATAATTGGCCTTAGAGTTGATAAGAGCCCGCACTCCGCAGGCCACTTTTATTTATCTCTTAGAATCTCCATCGCAGCATTATGCCCAGGCACTCCTGTAACCCCACCTCCAGGGTGACTACCGGAGCCACAGAGATACAAGCCGTGAATAGGTGTGCGGTAATCCGCAAAGCCCATAAAGGGGCGGTTGCTCCATAGTTGGTCCAGCCCCAGGGCGCCATGGAAGATGTCGCCTCCCATCAAGCCAAACTTGCGCTCTAAATCCAGGGGCGAGTGAATTTGCTGGGCGATGATGGCGTCACGGAAATTGGGGGCGTATTCAGTGACGGTATCAATAATGGTTTGCGCCGCTTGCTCGCGGTCGTCGTCCCAGCATTTGTTGTTCGGCAGTTCAGGAGCGAATTGCTGGCAGAATAGGCTGGCGACATGTTGGTCTTTGGGGGCCAGGGAGGGGTCGATGGTGGAGGGGATCAATATCTCTACAATGGGCTGCTTTGACCAGCCGTGTTGTGTCGCATCCACATAGGCCTGCTCCAAGTAGTTCATTGTGGGGCCAATGACTATTCCAGACTGATGGTGCGTCTGTAAGTGAGTGCCGGGTTTACAGGTGAAGTCTGGCAGCTCAGACAGTGCCACATTCATACGGAAAGTACCGGAACCCACCCTGAAGCCACGTACTCGACGACGGAACTCCGGCTCTAGATGCTGCTCGGCAATCATCTGGGAGTAGAGTAGCTTGGGGCCGACATTGGCGATTACTTTGTCGGCGGTAACCGTCTCTCCGCTGCTTAGCTGCACTCCTGTAGCACGACCGCCATCGACCAAGACCTCTTTAACCTCGGCGTCTGTGCGAATAGTGACCCCGAGGCGCTCTGCCTCTTTCCGCATGGCTTGGGTAATAGCGCCCATACCGCCCATTGCATGACCCCAAGCGCCTTTCTGACCGTTTACCTCGCCAAACACATGGTGCAACAATACATAGGCGGAGCCGGGGGTGCTGGGAGCAGCATAGTTGCCAACGATAGAGTCGAATGCAAAGGCAGCTTTTACATGGTCATTTTCAAACCAGGCATCCAGTACGCTGGTAGCACTCTTGGTGAATAGGTCCAGTGCATCACGACGCGATGCCATACTCAGCTTTTTTGCCCTTAAGCCAAAGCCACCAGCGCGAACCAAATCCACAAAACCACCGCCAACATTGGGAGGAGAGCGGAGCAGTTCCTCGCGCAAAATATCCGCTACAGATTCCAGCATGGCATAAAAGTCAGGTAGCGTGGCTGCATCCTTTTCAGAGAAGCGGGCGAACTCTGCCTGTGTATCTGCGAGATTCTTATGGAAGGAGAGGCTTTCGCTATCTGAAAGTGGGAAAAAGTTTGACTGCGGCCGTAACTTGATTTCCAGGCCGTGCTCGCGTAAGCGAAGGTCTTCGATGATTTTCGGGTTGAGCAGACTCACGGTATAGCTTGCTACAGAGTTTCGGAATCCTGGGTGGAATTCTTCAGTAACCGCAGCTCCGCCAACAATCGGCCGGCGCTCTAGAATTGTTACTTTTTTTCCCGCTTTGGCCAAATAGCAAGCGCACACCAGGCCGTTATGGCCACCGCCAATAATCCACAAATCCTTCATTATTATTCTCTGAGTAGGTAAAGGTTAGCAACGATTGTCGTCAAAAAATGCCAAAAAATAAAGGGGGGATAGATATGATTATGTCGCAAAGTTTAGCGGTTTTGCCGATGCCCCAAAAATCCAAATAATCCGGTGAAAGAGCAAATATTCAGCAGGATGGCTTCTGTGTTTTTGCTCGCGTGGGAAAGCTACTTGTTCACCAACTCTGAAAGTTCTACGACGCTTATTTGAAGAGGCCAGCAAAATACCCTGTAAACCAATAAACTGGAAGCCCCTGGCTTTCACTGTGTCAGATCTATATAAAACCCAATACTGAGATAAATACTCAGATCCTTATCCTAATATCCCGGATCCCACTCTATGTGAGATTTTGCGTTTATACTTTCAGAAAGTTTAATGAGCCCACCCCTAGGTTTGGAGCCCTGTATATGTAGCTTTGTCGTTGATGTAGAGTAAGTACTAAAGCATATCGAGATGCTTGCTAAATATCATATCGCTAACGCGATTAAAGCTCTAATAAAAATAAGGGTACCTCTAAAAATTCACTAATTTCCGGTAAAATAGCCTAAACGCTCACTAGTAAAGGTTATTGTCAAATGCAGCCGAGTTTTTTCGGTCTTGATGACCGCCATCGCAAGCTAAATGAACGTGATCCACTGGTTGCTCTTCGTAAGTTGATTGACTGGGAGGACTTCCGGAGTACTTTGAATAAAATCCCCACACTTCCAAGAAAGAGTAATGCTGGAAGAAGACCCTTTGATAAGGTACTGATGTTCAAGGCACTTGTATTACAGCATTTATATAACCTATCGGATGATGAGCTGGAATATCAGATACGCGATCGATTTTCATTTTGTCGATTTCTCAGCCTAAACCCGGAGGAC
>NZ_JBGMEK010000113.1:0-10141 GCF_041447265.1 Microbulbifer epialgicus | reverse complement strand
TCGTTTGGAAAAATACATCAGCTTATGAGGCTACTTGGCTGACACAGAGTTTTGAACACCCTCTTTTTTACTGGACACCTTTATTTTCCAGCTTGGCTTATACTTGCCGGGCAGGTGTTCCAGCTTATTACCCACTTTCAATGGCGAAATGAAATTACTATAAACTTTTTTAAGTGAGTCTTCACCTAAAACGTTTTCTTTGATTTGTTCGAAAAATCTCTTTCCAATGAGGATACGGGCTGGAATTTTGCTTTCTGCCACAGGCGATTCCTAATGCATTTGCTTTTGTACGCCAATGCTTAGTTGAAGCTGACTGATTTTGCCCACTGTACAAAATCATCTGCACTTTGAATCTCATCGGGAACGGCGATGAAATCATTAGCCAGAGAACCTTCAATAGAGGAAAGGTCTGATTTCAAAGAGAAGCCTTCCATGTCTACTTTGGAGTTGAAAAAAGCTAAAAGTTCCGGCTCGGTAATGATACCACCATCTGCCACTTTGCCATCAGAGCTATGTTGTAGCCAAGGGCTTTCATTATGAGTTAGATTTTTGAGTTCCCATCCGGTTTTATAACCGTAAGTGTCCAGAACGTAATCAATTAGTTCAGATTGGAGGGGACTAACTGCAATATCTTGAGCCAAAAAAGTAACAGGTATTGCTTGGGAGCCATAACGCTTTGTAAGCGTGATAAACGGTACCTATAACTGGCCCATGGCGCCATGCCTCTATGCTATCAAGAAAGAATGGAGTGCCAGTACATGCTAAGTGGTACCCCTGAATGTAATACAAAAGCTTTTGCAGTTTTAAGTTGCAGACAGAGATCCCCTTACTTGTAGCTTGGGATATCAAGACACGGGATAACTCAATTGAGCTGAGCATACTTTTCCTTAGCCTGCTATATCGTTGTTATTTTCGGCAAATTTGAAAAGTCGCTTATCTATAGACACTAAGCCCTTCCATTCGTCCTTGCAAGGGTTCGTTTGGAAACGGTGCGCGATCATACAGGTACAATTGTAGCGGGCAATGTGCATGATTGATTGGAGTGTCATGCCACAAGCTCAAAACGAAAAAATCATGCCCTAGAGTATTTTACCCTGATATAGAGGCTTATGTTGGCCCCTACCCCTAGAGGAGGATTAGCTTCGCCCCTCGGGCTCGCTGCTCTCCGGCAGCTTTGCTGCCTCCGAGTCGAACCTGAATTCGAACGAAGCCTGGGAGTTAACCATATATAAAAAAGCCCGCTTGTGCGGGCTTTTTTATATATGGCCCGCCCGAGAGGATTCGAACCTCTGACCTTCGCCTCCGGAGGGCGACGCTCTATCCAGCTGAGCTACGGGCGGTTAATTGGCACTGTGCCAGTGGGAGGCGGATTATACAGAAGGGTGGAGGCGTACGAAAGGACTTATGGCAGGGTTACGCAAACTTTGGCAGTAGGCGGCACAGTGCTTATAATGCGCGGCGTAGAAGTTTGCGGCAGTAAATCGATAGTCTACGGGCCATCTCACTTCGGCCTTTTGGGGGAATAGTATGAAGAGTATTTTGGGTATTGTGGCGGTACTGGCCGTCAGTGCGGCTGCGGCAGTGGCCCAGCAATCTGTTGACGAGGAAATTGCAGAGCGTATCGCTCCAGCAGGTGAGACATGCATGAAGGGCGAGGAGTGCGCGGCGGCAGTAGCGGCGGCTCCAGAGGGTGCTAGCGCCGGTGGTCGCAGTGGTGGGGATATCTACAATGCCAGCTGCCAAACCTGCCATGCCGCTGGCGTAGCTGGCGCACCCAAGTTAGGTGATGCCGCTGCCTGGGCACCGCGTATTGCCAAGGGCATGGACACTCTTTATACCAATGCCATCAACGGTATCAATGCCATGCCGCCTAAAGGGCTGTGTATGGATTGTAATGATGGTGAGATTAAAGCCGCTGTGGACTACATGGTGGATAACAGCAAGTAAGCTTCTACTTACTGTCAAAAAAGGCCGCTCATTGAGCGGCCTTTTTTGTTCGTAGAGTTGATCGACTGGACCAAGCTTATCAATCAAACATACTCAACAAAGACCCCAAAGTTTCCTCACCCTTCGCTTGGTTTTGCTCCGGTGTCGCCTTACCAAATCCCTCCAACAACACATCCTCTTCCGGCAACTCGTCGATAAAGCGGCTGGGCGTAGTGTCCTGGGTTTCGCCAAACTGTTTGCGCTTGCCCGCTAGGGTCATGGTGAGGGTGCGCTGGGCGCGGGTAATGCCTACATAAGTGAGACGGCGCTCCTCTTCGATGTTGTCGTCTTCAATACTGTTGCGGTGGGGAAGTAAGTTCTCTTCCATACCGATCATAAACACGTGGGGGAATTCCAAGCCCTTGGCGGCGTGCAGGGTCATCAGGCTCACCTTATCGGTGGCTTCCTCTTCTTCCTGGCGCTCCAACATATCCCGCAGGATCAGTTTGGAGATGGCTTGTTCCAGGCGAATATCCTGCTCCAGCTCATCGTCGGTGCCCTCCATAATCTTGTTGAGACTCTCCAGCAGCCAATACACATTCTCCATGCGCTTCTCGGCGACCTTCTCGCTGCTGGCGTTTTGCGAGAGCCAGCCGGCGTAGTCGATATCCTCCAGCATCTCGCGCAGGGCGCCATTGGCGGTGGTATCACGACAGTTGCGCTGCACCCCTTCGAGCCACAGGGCGAAGCGATTCAGGCGTTCGTAGCCCTGCTCGTTGATATGCTCCTTAAAGCCCAATTCCGAGCAGGCTTTGAACATGGAAATCTCGCGGCCCTTGGCGTAGTTGCCCAGGGCTTCCAGGCTGCTGGTACCGATTTGGCGGCGCGGGGTATTGATAATGCGCAAGAACGCGTTGTCATCGTCTGGATTTACCAACAGGCGCAGGTAGGCCATCACGTCCTTGATTTCAGCGCGGGCAAAGAAGGAGGTGCCGCCGGACATCTGGTAGGGAACCTGGTGCTCCTGCAGCTTCATCTCAAGGAGGCGCGCCTGGTGGTTGCCGCGATAGAGCACGGCAAAATCCATAAACTTGCAGCCGCGGCGGCTCTTTTGCAGAAAGATCTCGTTGGCGACCCGCTCCGCTTCCTCGTTTTCATTGGCCACTTTGAGCACGCGGATCTCTTCACCCAGGCCGCGATCGGACCACAGTGCTTTGTCGAATTCGTGAGGATTGTGGGCGATCAGGTGGTTGGCCACTTTGAGGATGCGGCTGGTGGAGCGGTAGTTCTGCTCCAGTTTGATCAGACGCAGATTGGGGAAGTCGGTCTTCAGCGCACTCATATTCTCCGGGCGCGCGCCGCGCCAGGCGTAGATAGACTGGTCATCGTCTCCCACCACTGTGAGGCCGCCGCGCCCGCCCACCAGCAGCTTCACCAGCAGGTACTGGGAGTTGTTGGTGTCCTGATATTCGTCCACCAGCAGATAGCGAATCTTCTTGCGCCAGCGTTGCAGCAGCTCCGGGTCCTTCTCGAACAGCTGTACCGGCAGCAGGATCAGGTCGTCGAAGTCTACTGCGTTGTAGGCCTTCAGGGCTTCGCAGTACCGGTCATAGGCAATTGCGATAGCCTGCTCACCGGGACTCTGTGCTTGCTCCAGGGCGCGGCGCGGGGTGAGCATATCGTTCTTCCAGTTGGAGATCTGGTTCTGTACCCGATCCAACAGGTCTGTATCCAGGTCGCCATCCCTGAGCATCAGCTCCTTGATCAGGGCGCGGGCGTCTTCGGCATCAAAGATGGAGAAGCCGGGCTTAAAGCCTGCGGCGCGGTATTCCTTGCGCAGGATATTCAGCCCCAGGTTGTGGAAGGTGGACACGGTGAGGCCGTGACTCGCCTTGGAGCGCTTGCCATCCGGGCCCGCCAGCAGCTTGCTTACCCGCTCTTTCATCTCCCGCGCCGCCTTATTGGTAAAGGTGAGGGCTGCGATATTGCGCGCGGCATAGCCACACTGCTCGATCAGGTAGGCGATCTTGCGGGTGATTACGCTGGTCTTGCCGGAGCCGGCACCAGCCAGTACCAGGCAGGGGCCATCGACATACTTCACGGCTTCAGATTGGCGGGGATTGAGCTGGGTCATAGATGGGGCTGCATCTTCGCGTCGCGGAAAAGCGGGAGATTCTAGCAGCCTTGGCTCGAATCCTCCCAGCACCAGTGCGAACCATCGGCCACACATGTACTTTGTACTCGGGATTGGCTATAAATGCGCCTTATTCCCTGCTTGTGTAACCCCATGAAACAACCCATCGCCGGCTACCACCTGGATGAAGAGGATCACTGGGTGGCGGAGCTCGCCTGTGGCCATTTCCAACATGTACGCCACAATCCCCCCTGGACCAACCGGCTCTGGGCGATCACTGAAGAAGGGCGCGAGTCCATGCTGGGTTTCCAACTTAATTGCAAGAAATGCGATGAGGGCGCACCGCCCGATACACTCGAAAAGGTTGTATAGCCATGACAAAACTTTGGGTCGATGCCGATGCCTGCCCGGTAGCCATTAAGGAAATTCTGTTTCGCGCCGCCGAGCGCACTGCCACTGAATTGACACTGGTAGCCAACCAGGCGGTGCGGGTGCCGCCGTCGCGCTACATCCGCTCTGTACAAGTAACTGCCGGCTTTGATGTGGCGGATAACGAGATAGTACAGCGCTGCGAGGCTGGGGATCTGGTCATTACCAGCGATATCCCCCTGGCCGCAGAAGTGATCGATAAGGGTGCTGAAGCCTTGAATCCCCGTGGAGAGCGCTATACCAAAGCCAATATCCGCGCGCGTCTGAATATGCGGGACTTTATGGATACCCTGCGCTCCAGCGGCGTCCATACCGGCGGCCCACCGACCCTTAGCCAGGCGGACCGCAAAGCTTTCGCTGATCAGTTAGATCGGTGGCTGGCAAAGAGTCGTAAATAAATTGAAGGTGTTTAATGCCTGAGCTAATACAACCCACTACCGAACACTTGCAGCTGCGCCAGTGGCGCGAGGAAGACAAGCCAGCTTTTGCCGCAATGAATGCCGATCCCTGTGTGATGGAGTTTTTCCCTTCGCTACTGACACGGGAAGAAAGTGATGCGGGTGTCGATCGTAGTAGCGCACATATAGAAAAGTATGGATGGGGCTTCTGGGCTCTGGAGCTCAGGGAGAGCGGAGAGTTTCTTGGCTTTGTCGGTATAAAAAATGTGACCGATAACCTGCCCTTTGCCCCGGCGGTAGAGATTGGCTGGCGACTGGCTCGCCCCTTTTGGGGTAAGGGTTATGCCAGTGAAGCGGCACGGGCATCTCTTCATGTAGCTTTTAATACTCTGTGTCTTAATGAGGTGGTATCTTTTACGCCGTTACAAAATATTCGTTCCCAAAAAGTAATGGAACGCTTGGGTATGCAGAGGGATTCTCTCGTTTTTGAGCACCCGCAGGTTTCCCGAGAAAGCCCTTTATTGCGTCACTGCCTGTATCGTCTAAGTGCCAGTGATTGGAAAAAATTTGATGTAATTGGCTTCGACTAACCCGGGAACAAATGCTCTTGGCTGGGTTCGGATAAGAAGGCGAAAAATAGGTTCGCTCTCTTATTAATAATAACCAGTCAGATATTTTCTCACTTCCGATGTCAGGTGAGGGTAGGGAGTTCTCGCTATGGGATGGTGGTTTTCTTTTAAGTCGATCTTTATAACGGCTACTGGCCTTTTGCTAATGGTTGTTCATCTCAGCGCATCGGCTGAGCCTTATCTCAAAATCAGTAAGCGCCCGGATGGTACATCACTTTATTGGTCTCTGGAAAAACCAGCGAATAAAGGAAAAATTGGTTTGTTCCTGATGGCCCAGGGCTCAGGCTGTTTACCGGCAATTAAAAACACCACTCTTCAGCAGGCCAAAGAGATGGCTGTGGATTATGCCGTTTTAATGGTAGAGAAATATGGAGTAACCCATACCGACAGCCCCGAAGAACAATTTAAAGATTGTTCTCAGGAATACATAGCCAATCATACTGTTGAGCAGCGTACGGTAGATGTTGAGCAAATTGTTGACGAACTACGCGGGGCCGATTGGTGGAATGGCAAGCTGGTCCTGTTTGGTGGTTCCGAGGGCGGTGACCTTGTTGCCCGATTGGCGCCCAGGTTAAATCCCGATGCCGCAGTGGTTTTTTCAAGCGGGTTGGGGGAGTCGTTTGCCCAGGTGTTAAAGGGTTTGGTTCCACCCTATGTCGCTAAAGAGGTGGATGTCAAACTTGCCTATGCCCGAGCCAACCCCAAAAGCGCGGAAATCTGGGGGGGAAACTCTATGCGTTGGTGGGCCGATGTCGCTGATCGGGTACCGGTCAATGACTTACTGGATAGCCGTGCCCCTGTCTTGTTGATTCAGGGCGCAGAGGATAAATCTGCTCCGGTCAGTTCCGGCCGTGCAGCGAGAGATGCTTATTTTTCCGCCGGGCGCTGTGAGCTGACTTATTGGGAGTATTCTGGTTACGATCACTTTATGACAGATACTGATGGGATCAATCACCGAGGTGAGGTATTCGAGCGGATTACTGGCTGGATTGAAGACGCTGTACTTAATGGAGCTCCTGGCTGTATCTCCGATGCAGGAAAAAAGAAATAGAGACCTATAGATGAATATAAGAATCAAATTAGCCGCAATAGTAATGGCAACTTATTCCAGTATTGCGATGGCAGAAAATTTCCCTGTATTGCCGCAACTGGATACCTATAAAGTGCCGGAATCCTGGCGTCAGCCGGTAGCGCCGCTAAAGATAGCGGATAATACATGGCAGATAGGTACCCAGGGAATTACTTCTTTACTGCTAAAGGGTAAAGAAGGTGCGATTCTAATTGATGGAGGAATGGAGCAGACGGCTGAGCACTTATTGGGAAATATGCGCAGATTGGGAATTGCACCAACCGACCTGAAATTAATCTTGCACAGTCATGCCCATGCAGATCATATCGGTCCCCTGGCCGAGCTAAAACGTATTACCGGCGCCCAGGTAGTGACAAATGCTGAGTCGGCAGTATTGATGGCTCGTGGTGGCGCTAATGATATTCATTTTGCGGATCAAATTTTATACCCATCAGTAAACGCGGACCGTATCCTGCATAATGGAGAGCAAGTTGTCCTTGGGGACTTACGACTTCGTGTACATTTTATTCCGGGGCACACTCCTGGCAGTATGGCTTGGACTTGGCAGGATACTGTTGATAGTAAGGTTATCGATATCGCTTATGTAGATAGCCTTACGGCTCCAGGTTATCAGTTGGTCAATAATCTCCGTTATCCCGATATTGTTCAAGATTACCGAGTGAGCTTTGAGCGGGTGCGTAAATTACCCTGTGACCTACTTATCACACCTCATGCGGGCGCAAGTGGGTGGGTGTTTCATGATACGGCTAAGCGGGAGAGGGCACTTAGTTGTGAGGAATATGCTGATAAGGCTAGTAAAAGTTTGGAGAAAAAACTTGTGAATAATTCAAAATAGAATTTTCCTGGATATATGAAATTACAAAGTTAAATTTTTAATACCCCAAACTTGATTTGAACTGTGATAGATGCTGCAGAGTATATGTGATGTTTATAAGATTTTTAAAAAAGTATTCTAAGAAAAATGCGGGGTCTCAATTTTATTTTTTGAAATTGGCTTGCGTTTTTTCTTTGCTTTTATATCAGCAGGTTACCAATGCTGACACCTTTGCCATTGAAGGGGGGGAGTGGTTTGATGGGGTGGGCTTTAAGCCGGCTACTTGGTTTGTTGACGAGAATGGCCTCTTGACCAAGACTCGACCACAAAAAATTGATTATATCATTGATGCCAGCAAAAAATTTGTAGTACCACCGTATGCCGAGGGGCATAATCATAATCTGCAAAACCCTTGGGGTATTAAGAATTTTGGAGCTTTGCAAGTCCAATCCGGAATTTTTTATAGTGTGCAGATGTGCAGCTTTGGTAAGGGATTGGAAGCGCAGTTCAGTGGCAAAGATACTATGGATGTTTTATTTGCCTCAGACTGCATAACAGCTTCTGATGGACACCCCCTAAGAGTGATTTTAAATGGCAAAAAAAATGTTACCAATGAGGAATTAAAAAACGCTCAGGAAAAGGTCCTAGTGGCAGATGGTAAAGAGGATCTAGATCGAATTTGGGAGAAAGTTAAAGCTAACCATCCCTCTTTTATTAAAATTATACTTGTTGGCAGTGAAAAATTTGAGGAACGGCACGAGGATAAGAAATACCTTGGGGTCAATGGCCTCAATCCGAAGCTGGTGCCTAAAATTGTTGAACGTGCGCATAAATTGGGAATTCCGGTGGTGGCTCATGTGGATACCGCTCATGATGCCATGGTAGCTATAAAAGCGGGTGTAGATGTCTTGGGTCATTTACCTGGGTATCGAATCGCAAGAAACGAAGGATTTGTTAGGCAGGATTATGTGTTAAGCGATGCTGTTATTGCTGTGGCTGCCAAACAGGGTACCAAGCTGATTGCTACCGCCAGTGTGCCTTCTGGGCATAGCTATCCTGAAGATGAATTAAAGGAAATCCAAGAGGTTCAAAAAGATAATCTTTCTCGTTTACGTAATGCGGGCGTACCCTTATTAATGGGAAGTGACAATTTCTCCGGTACGGTGCTTCGTGAGATTCTTTATCTGGATACTCTGGATATTGCGCCGAGAGAAGTATTGTTGAAGTCCCTAACTATGGATACTCCAAAGTGGATGTTCCCAGAGCGCCATCTGGGCTCGTTTGCTAAAGGTGCGGAGGGTAGCTTCTTAATACTAGAGGGCAACCCTCTGGAGAATCTTGGGTTTCTCGACAAGATTTATATTGGTGTTAAGCAGGGGCATATATTAGTCAGTTCCCCAAGCAGTAATTAGCGATAAATTTACTCAGAAATTTTTCTTTGGCCAATATAAGCTTGATTGAATATCCCCAGCTTGATGACCAAGCTGGGATTTAGCCTTTATATTTTACTATCCGTCTTCTGCTTTTATATTTATTTTTCCAACAAGTGATGTACTTTTGGCACAAGATAGAAATACATTAGGGGGACGAGAATTCCTGTGATGGTCAGGGAATTCAGCCCCGTTATAATTTGTAGATCCAGCACTTTTATTGCCAATAGTAATAGTGTGACAATCGGATAATCCAATGCCCATATACACAGGGCGTGTAGTATAGAGTTCTTTATTATTTCAAGCCCTCTGTAAAATTGGATATTATCCGGAAGTCTTCTGGCAACATTTGTTGTAAAAACTGCTTTCCACCTTTAGCGAGTGCTACACATTTGGCTCTGCTGTCCCCGGAATCTGCTTCCATGGTGATAAGCTTATCTATTACCATACTTTTAAGTTTGCAAGTCATTACCGGCCGGGAAACGTCGATACGTTCCACAATTGCTGAAGCCAGTAAGCTATCCCTTTCCGGTTCCCGATCGATCGTGATCATTACCAAAAAACCGCAGCTGGGAAGTTCCATGGTCGGAAAAATATCTCTATAGTTCCCGCAGAAGCAGACTCGTATCCCGCATCATGGTGAGGGCATCCTGAACCGTATAGAGGTTCATTACAGAAGACTGCTTTGCGTACCCCTTCAGTATTTGTTGTGAAGGTGGCTCTTTAAAAAAAGCATAAGGGGTTACGCCAACCTCTCTAGCTTGTTGATCTCCACAGGTTTTTTTAACCATTTTTTATAGGCTTTAAGAATTGGTGCGATATAGGGCGTTGCGTAATGCTTGTCGAGATTTTCCTGACTGCACCACTCTTCGTATAAAAATAAGTTTTTATCATCTTCATGAACAGCAAACTGTGGGCAGTCCTTTTCTTCCAGAGTAATTGGAGCTATGGATAGTATTGCCCGTTTGGTTCGCTCGAAGAACTCTGCCTTGGGTGAGATTCTGGCAATGATAAATAGATGGCATTTCACAGTCGCTTCCCCAAAGCATCAATATAGTTATCCTGATAATTATATTTCGAAGGACGTCAACTGCTAATGGTTATCGTGGCAATCTAGGGAAATGTCATCTATCAACGGTTAAATGACAGGATCCTGGTCTGTAGCAATAACTACCTAGTGGTCCATGCGGAAAATAATGTAACTAATGGAGAATTGTCCGTATAATGTATCTTCTATGCGTACACCTAAACCTTTTCAAGTTTCTGATAATGAAGCGTCCATTCTGAACGA
>NZ_JBGMEK010000112.1:0-10141 GCF_041447265.1 Microbulbifer epialgicus | reverse complement strand
TTTGAATTGCGACCTTAAAGGGGGCGTTCACAGTGGCATGCCAGCCCGATCCAAGGAGAAGCTAAAAAGGAAAGTGCTTTCTCACATGAGAATGTTACAAAAGAAGCCCGCGCGTGTAGCAGCCTACTTCCGACACGAATCAATTAGGTACGCAGCATAACTGAACTATTTGTCCGCCGGGTTAATATCTTATAAATTTGATAAATCATAATTACCTTGCTTTATGATTCCCCCCTTGACTACTGCTAATTGCAAGCCGGGGATCTGACGCTCATCCATTATCTCCTTAATTAACTTGTCCACTGAATCTGCATGAGCGGGTAGCAACATGTATAAGGTAAGAGCCGTGAGATAAACCAATAACTTCTTGAGCAATGAATGACCACCATGAAGCATATAAATATATCCTTATTTTATTCATTTTGTATTTCAGAAAAAATAAATCAGTACGCTATTATTTTTTCATATGTTAATTGTAAGAAATTAAGCACATCATTTACCTAGCTCATCAACAACCCGGCATTACCGCTACATTGTCAGAACCAGCAGTCAAACAGCTTGATTAGCTAATGGCGATGACTTTGCTTACGCTGAAGCACTATATGGGTTGCATGTTGCGACCCCACAGACTTGGTACACTCGTAACCTAAGGCTCGCAGGTACTGTTGGATAGTATTTACTCCTCCACCAATTCGTACATCTTTCCCACTGGCAGCTTCACGAGCCCTGTCGAGAGCTTCATAAATCCCCCCAGTAACAAAATGAAAGGTGGTACCGCCCTCCATTTCTAAAGGAGGGCGTGGATGGTGCGTAAGAACAAATACGGGAAAATGATAAGGTGGATTCTCTCCCCACCATCCTTTCCAGTCTTCGTTAACCCAAGGACCACGAACGGGGCCGAACATATTCCTCCCAAGAATCCAAGATCCAACATTGTGAAAACCACGAGTTGCGAAGTCATCGTCAATCCCAGTGGTGCCCCCGTCTTTACCGAATAAGACACGCTGGAATGTGCGTGTAGGAAACAACCACTGGTGCAAATCTGACCCATTAATGCCAAGTGGGTTATTGATGTCCTGGTTTGGGCCCGCTCCATATCCATCCAGGGAAATAGTGAAGCTCTCAACGCGTACTTGTGTCATCTTTATGCCTCAGTTAGGGGGCTTAGTACCCCGGCTTGGAACTCGTGCCTTTAACGAGCTAGTGGGGGGATGGCCTGAGAAAATTAGGATGGGTGTTATAGATCTGATTTAATTGTATCCATTTCGGTTTCTACTAATCAGTTAGGATCTCTGCGGCATCACTACCTAATGTGACGACTTTTACTGGTTCTGAATATTTAAGAGTTTTGCTACTACTGTCGTGTCAAACAATATAGCAAAGTAGGAATTCTATTCATATCTTTACCTTTAAAACCTGCTAAGAGAATGACTCTCAATGTCCTACTTTTCAGGAAAATGGAAGAAAAAGACGTAAATTTTTGGCGTGCAAACCAATATGACACCTTGGTACTCTTTGAAGCCGATGGTTACAAATATAATTTGACATAGAACCAGCTGGAACACCATTAACGCATTTCACAAACCAGCCCTCTCCAACATATACACTGGACTTTAGAATCTTCCCTTTATGCTCTTCATTAAAAAAACTAAGGTCAACCAGCACTTCCGGCTTACATTCAACTTTCTCACGATGATCTTCAAATTCATTAGATTCCTAGAAATTCAAGACAGTAGTAATAATTTCTATTTAAGCTCTTTTTGGATGGGAATATTTTAGCCCTCATTAAGCGCCGTTTTGTTTAGTTATAGCTATTAGTGAATAGCTGAAATGAAAAGTAATCGGGTTAATAGTATTCAATTGAATTTTTAGCAAGATTACTCTTCAAAAATTTCTCAATCCTATATTGGGCTGAGTAAAGTACATCCATTATGAGGCATTTATTTTCAAAAGCACAACTCAATTCATGAGCTCTGCCCATAGAAATAGCCCCATGACTAAAGTACTTACTACTGGGCCAGAAGAAGAGAATACACTGCACTCGAGACGCGCTGTGAATACATCCATGTAAGCTCGTAATCGACATCCATGCCTCATACGGTCCCGAGCGCAGTATATTCTTTATTAGTAATTTTAAATACGATGTCTTTATTTGTTCGCCCCTATGCATTCTGGGAATTGGGAATTAATAGAAACGCCAACGGCCTCTTCCCCCACTAATTGCCAAAGGATACTGACTTTACAGCGTAATGGATAAGCATGTTCAACTTGTTATGGGTCGACTGAACTCTAAGCCGAGAGCGAACAGAGATGGAAGGTCATCGAATAAATTATTTATAGCATAGCGAGCTGATTTACTCACCGTGCGAGAGAATTGCAGTTATTACTAGAAACCAAGATTTAAAAAATGACGGGGTAAAGAGATTTGCATGGTAGCCAGTTTTCCAGCCGGAGCCACTGGGGGAAGAGGCTCCGACCAGACAGACTTTTAAGCGCGATTAAGAAACGATGTTACCGTAACTCATAAGGCGCTGGTAACGCTTCTCAAGCAGCTCATCAATGGGAATTCCACTCAGCTGATCCAGCTGCTCACTGAGGCGTTCTCCCAAGCGCTGGGCCATGGCATCCGGGTCCCGGTGCGCTCCACCGAGAGGCTCGGCAATGGTTTCATCCACAATACCCAGCTCTTCCAGCACACTGGAGGTCACCCCCATAGCCTCCGCAGCCAGCGGTGCCTTGTCTACGGTTTTCCAGATTATGTTGGCGCAGCCTTCGGGGGAGATCACAAAGTAGGTGGAATACTGCAGCATATTCAGCTGATCGCCGACACCAATCGCCAATGCACCACCGGAAGAACCTTCTCCGATCACAGTGCAAATAATTGGTGTGCGCAAGCGAGACATCACTGCCAGATTCTGGGCGATGGCCTCACTGATACCGCGCTCCTCACTATCGATACCGGGATACGCCCCTGGGGTATCTATGAGGGTGAGCACCGGCATTTTGAACCGCTCCGCCATTTCCATAATACGCAGAGCTTTGCGATAACCTTCGGGCTTGGGCATACCAAAATTGCGCGCCACCTTCTCATTGACAGAGCGCCCCTTCTCTTCACCAATCACCGCTACCGGTTTGCCGTTCAAGCGGGCGATACCGGCAATAATTGCCTTATCGTCGCCAAAATGGCGGTCGCCGTGCAGCTCATCCCAGTCGGTAAACAAACGCTCTATATAGTCCTTGGAATAGGGACGCTGCGGGTGGCGCGCCACCTGGACTACTTGCCAGGGAGTCAGTTCGGAGTAGATGGACTCGGTCAGGTTTCTGCTCTTTTCCCTTAGCCGGGTTACCTCATCGGCAATGTTCAGTTCGTTGTCGTCGCCGACCAGCTGCAACTCTTTGATCTTGCTTTCCAGCTCTGCAATTGGTTGCTCAAACTCGAGAAAGTTGAAATTCATGAAATCTGCGCCTTTAACTCTTTTCAACGCCACTGGGCATTCACAGCGGCATAGCTTAACTGTACAGAACCAACCAGTCGAGCATAGTGGACTTTAACGCCGTTCAGCGTATTGAAGCGCCACCTGCTCTCGTCCCAATAGCTCCCGCAGGGACTGGACCATCTGATCATTCGGCTCCACATTCCACTCGGGTGGAAGACGGTAGAGACCTCGCGCATCGTGGCGTAACACTTCCAGGCTGACCTTGCATTTGCCGCCGGTATATGGCTGCAGGCAAGAGGCCAAGCGTTTGGCCAGCCCTGGCGTCGCAGTGCCACTAATCACCTGCAAACGTACACCGGTCACACTGCTCTGGCGCAGTTCATCCAAAGTTGAAACGCTGTTGACAGTCATCTTCAGGCCGCCGCTGTAGTCGTCATTCGCGACAGGGCCATCCAGCACCAGCAACGCATCCTTGGCCAACTTTTCACGGTGTTCACCAAAGGCTTCGCTGAACATAGCCGCCTCAATACGACCACTGCGGTCGTCTAAGGTGACAATTGCCATGGAGTCGCCACGTTTGGTCTTCATCACCCGCATGGCGACCACCAGTCCCGCCACCTTTTGCGATTCGCGTCCCGGTTTCAGGTCGGCAATGCGCGCCTTTACCAAGTGCTGCAGCTCATCAGCATATTCGTCGATGGGGTGGCCGGTCAGGTAAAGCCCCAGGGTATTTTTTTCGCCCTCCAGTCGCTCACGAATACTCCAGCAGCGAGTGCGGCGGAAATCTTCGTAAACATCGCCATCAGATGCCTGAGGCACCACCTCCCCGAACAAGTCCATCATACCGGCATTGGCATTGGCCTTTTGTTGTTCTGCCGCCTTCACTGCTTCGTCCAGTGCGTTAAACAGCACCGCACGGGAGTAATCCAGACCATCATTACCACCGGTATCCGGCCCGATACTGTCTAGAGCACCAGAGCGCACTAACGCCTCCAGGGCACGCTTGTTTACCTTGCGCGGATCAACCCGCGAGCAGAAGTCGAACAGATCACTAAAGGGACCGCCATCCTCCCGCGCCGCGATAATATTCTCGATAGGCCCCTCACCGAGGCCCTTGATGGCACCGAGACCGTAAATAATGCGGTTGTCGATATCCACCGAGAACTGGAAGCTACCCAGGTTCACATCCGGCGGTACCAGCACCAGTTCCATGGCCCGGCACTCTTCGATAAAGGTCACCACCTTATCGGTCTTATCCATATCCGAAGACATGGTCGCCGCCATAAACTGGGCTGGGTAGTGCGCTTTCAGCCAGGCAGTCTGATAAGACACCAGGGCGTAAGCCGCCGAGTGAGACTTGTTAAAACCGTAACCGGCGAACTTCTCTACCAGGTCGAAGATCTTAATCGCAAGTTCGGGGTCAATTCCTTGCTCTTTTGCCCCATTTTCAAAAGTGGCCCTCTGTTTGGCCATTTCCTCCGGTTTCTTTTTCCCCATTGCCCGGCGCAACAGGTCGGCGCCACCGAGGGTATAGCCCGCCAGCTCCTGAGCGATCTGCATTACCTGTTCCTGGTAAACGATCACCCCGTATGTGGGCTCCAGGATCGGTTTCAGTTTCTCGTGCTGATACTTGGCATCCGGATAGGCCACCTGGGCGCGGCCGTGTTTCCGGTTGATAAAGTCGTCCACCATGCCCGACTGCAGCGGGCCCGGGCGGAACAGAGCCACCAGGGCGATCATGTCCTCGAGGTTGTCCGGTTGCAGGCGCTTAATCAGGTCCTTCATGCCGCGGGATTCCAACTGGAACACCGCAGTAGTCTCAGCCCGTTTGAGCATTTTGAAGGTTTCGTCGTCGTCCAACGGCAAAGCGGCAATATCCAGGGGCTCCAACCCCTCACGCGCACGCTGCTCATCCACCATGCGCTTAGCCCAATCGATGATGGTTAGAGTACGCAGACCGAGGAAGTCAAACTTCACCAGGCCGGCATCTTCCACATCATTCTTATCGAACTGGGTTACCAGACCAGCGCCGGTCTCGTCACAGTAGAGAGGGGCGAAGTCGGTGAGCTTGGTGGGGGCGATTACCACACCACCGGCGTGCTTGCCCACATTGCGTGAAACCCCTTCCAGCTGCAGGGCCATCTCCCAGATTTCCTGGCCCTCGTCGTCGCTATCGAGGAATTCCCTCAGCACCTCTTCCTGGTCGAAGGCTTTCTTGAGGGTCATGCCCACATCCGGGGGAATCATTTTGGAAAGCTTATCGGCCAGTCCGTAAGATTTGCCCTGCACCCGCGCCACGTCGCGCACCACCGCCTTAGCGGCCATGGTGCCGAAAGTAATAATCTGGCTCACCGCCTGGCGGCCATAGTTGTCCGCTACATAACCGATAACCCGGTCGCGCTTCTCCATACAGAAGTCGATATCGAAGTCTGGCATCGAGACCCGTTCCGGATTGAGGAATCGTTCGAACAGCAGATCGTATTGCAAGGGGTCCAGGTCAGTAATATCCAGCGAGTAGGCCACCAGGGAGCCTGCACCGGAACCACGCCCCGGCCCCACCGGGATATCGTGGTCCTTGGCCCACTGGATAAAGTCCATTACGATCAGGAAATAGCCGGGGAATCCCATCTGAATAATGATATCCAGTTCAAAACGCAGGCGGTCCTCATACACTTGGCGCCGCTGGGCGTAATCGGCGGCGGTCTTATCCAGGATACTCTCCAGACGCCGCTCCATCCCCTCGTAGGACACCTTCTCAAAAAACTGGTCTTCAGTCATACCCTCGGGAATCGGGTACTCCGGCAGGAAGTACTTACCCAGCTGAATCGGCGCGGAACAGCGTTTGGCGATCTCTACAGTATTTTGCAAAGCTTCGGGAATATCGCTAAACAGCTCCCACATTTCTTCCGGCGTGCGGAAATACTGCTCGGCAGAGTAACGGCGCTCGCGGCGGGGGTCATCGAGAGCACGGCCTTCATGGATGCACACTCGCACCTCATGGGCCTCAAACTCACTCTCCTCCATAAAGCGCACGTCGTTAGTGGCCACCACCGGTAAATTCAGGGCCTGGGCCAATTCCACTGCAGCGTGCAGGTAATCTTCATCCCCGGCGCGACCAGTGCGCTGCAATTCCAGATAATAGCGACCAGGGAACAGTTCCGCCCACTCCCTGGCCAATTCCTCGGCCTGAGCACGACGCCCGGCAACCAGGGCGCGGCCCACATCGCCGTACTTGGCCCCGGACAACATGAGCACCCCTTCGCTGTACTCTTTCACCCATTCACGTTTGATATAGGCATTGCCGTGGTACTGCCCTTCCAACCAGGCGCGGGAAATCAGTTCAGTGATATTGCGATAGCCATCGCCGTTCATGGCATAGAGGGTGATCAGCGTAGGCTTACCCTCGCCGCCCTCACTGAGCCAGAAATCTGCAGCAGTTATAGGTTTAATGCCGGACCCGAGGCAGGCCCGGTAGAATTTTATCTGGCCATACAGATTGCACTGATCGGTAAGAGCCAGGGCAGGCATTTCGAGCTCCTGCGCTCGTGCAACTGCCGGCTTAATACGTACCAGGCCATCAATCAGAGAGAATTCAGAGTGGATTCTTAAATGGACAAAAGGTTGGGTCATATTCGCGTTTGATTCCAGGCCCTGCGGAGCTAGGCCCCCGCAAAGCGCATTCAATGATTTACCAGAGTCGGCCCATTTGCCGCGCTCGCTCGGTGCAGAGCTTCAGAACTGCACGGCGCTCATCGTTGTTCATGGAGCCCCAACGACTGATTTCCATACCACTGCGAAAGCAACCCTCGCAAACATCGTCGTCGTTGAGAGCGCACACAGAAATACAGGGGGACTTAACCGGGCGCTCTTTGGGCACCGCAGTTTTTACCGGTTGTTCAGACATCCTCAGCCTCAAGCGGCGCCAACTCATTGGCAAAATATTTACCGTTGGCCGCATAGTGATCGCTGCTGGCTTTTAGCAGCTCATAGGCAGCGGGATCGAGGGTTTTTATAACCTTGCCGGGAGTACCCACAACCATCGAATAGTCGGGAATTACCGCATCCTCGGTCACCAGCGCATTGGCGCCGATAATACAGCACTTGCCGATTTTGGCCCGGTTTAAGATCACGGCGTTGATACCTATCAAGCTGTAATCACCAATATCACAGCCGTGCAGCATCACTTTATGGCCTACGGTGACACCGGTACCGATTGTCAGCGGTGTACCCGGATCGGCGTGCAGCACAGAGCCATCCTGCACATTACTATTCTCGCCAATGGTGATCTGCGCACAGTCACCGCGCACCACTGCGTTAAACCACACAGAGCTGTTCGCAAGCATGAGCACATCGCCAATCACTTGGGCACCGGGCGCGATATAGTGGCCCTGACCTTCCAGTTGCGGCTGTTTATCCCCCAATCTGTACAGCATTTGGCCTCCGGCTCAATATGATTATGAACCGCTTATTATCCCGCGCCAAAGGGCCTATGGCTAGCAGGTGGCACTTGTGCTTTTCACTTTCCGAGCACTAAAGCAACTCACCCTGACTCACAAAGTTGGCTCCTTCCAGCTTCAAAAGCCGAGCCTTCAGTGGCAGGCCCCCGGCATAACCGGTAAGACTGCCATTCGCACCAATTACCCGGTGACAGGGAATTATCACCGCTACCGGGTTGGCACCATTGGCCCGCGCTACCGCGCGAATAGCACGAGGCTGCCCTAAGAGCTGTGCCTGCTGGCTATAACTGCGGGTCTCACCAAAGGGAATCTGTAACAGAGCATCCCATACTCGCCGTTGGAATTCGGTCCCCCGCGGGGCCAGGGGCAGATCGAAAATTTTCCGTTTCCCGGCAATATATTCTCGCAACTGCTGAGCAGCTTTTTCGGTAAGATCAGAGGTTCCTCTTTTCCAGCCCGGCCCTACGCGAAGCGGGCGCTCACTGTCGTAAAACTGCAGCGAAACAATACCCTTGGCTTCACCCTCACCTACCTGATCAGAGGCTGCTATGGCAACTTCACCCAGTTCTGTGGTGTAACTCTCATAAAAAATCATTTCTGCTCTCCAGATTTCAGGGACTGCCACAGCAGGATTGCCCCATAAGCCCGCCAGGGCCTCCACTGTTCAGCCCTGGCCAGGGCCTCTTTCGGTTTTGCCTTTAGACTTTTACTGCCAAGTGCTTGCAGGATTCCCAGGTCTGAGGATGGGAAGGCATCCGGCATGGATAGCCCGCGCATGGCAATGTATTGCGCTGTCCAATCGCCGATACCCGGTAATGCAGTGACCTGCGTACACCAATCCTCCAGGGACTGCTCGGCAAAATTAACCCGGCCATCAAGTGTTGCGTCTACAAACTCTCGCAAAGTATTGGCTCGGGTACGTGTCAGCCCCAAGCCGGCAAAATCTGCCTCGGCCAGTTGTTTTGCAGTGGGAAACAGGAACCTCTCAACTCCAGAGTCATCCACAAAGGACTCTCCATAGCGAGCCACCAGGCGTCCCGCAATCGTGGTAGCCGCAGCCACACTGATTTGCTGCCCGAGTATCGCCCGCAAAGCGTATTCAAATGGGTCCCAGGCTCCGGGTAAGCGCAAGCCCGGTCGCTGTGCCAACTGTTTCTTCAGCAAGGGATCTTCATTTAATACTGCCTGGATCTCCGCGGTATCTGCATCCAGGTCAAACAATCGGCGGAGACGCTGATTAAGCAGGTATAAGCCGGTACCACCCTCCTGCCCGGAAACCTCCACTACCAAGCGGTTTCTCTCTGGATCGTGGGCCACTCGCATCACTCCACGACAACCCTCCAATGCAAAGCTGCGTAAATACTCGCAGTCCTCTACCTGCTCCACACCCACCAGGGCTCTGGCACCGAGGAATGTCAGTAATTGCTGCCAGTCCAGTGGCGGGCGGTAATCGAGATAGAGCCTCACTGTTGTGGAGGCACTACTTTTCAGCCGCCCAGTATGGCCCTCCCTGCGCACCTCGGAAGGAGTGCGTTGGTAAATTTGCTTAAAGACCCCATTAAATCGACGCAAGCTGTTAAATCCCGATTCATAGGCAATTTCTGCTATCGGCAAATTGGTATCGCGCAACAAGCGAAAGGCAAATAGCGCCCGCTCAGTCTGCCATACCGCCAAGGGGCTCACGCCCAGGTGCTCGGCAAACAAACGACGAAGGTAACGGCTACTGACCCCGAGGCGCTCCGCCAGCCGCTCCACTGAATGAGGCTCCCGTTCGCTGCGCATCAACTTCAGTGCCCGCTGTACAGTGGTAGAGACCAACTCCCAGGCCGGGCTGCCAGGGGCAGAGTCCGGCCGGCAGCGCAGGCAGGGTCTGAAACCGGCATTGGCGGCCTCTGCCGCAGTGGCAAAATAAGTGACATTGTGTTCCAGGGGGGGGCGTGCCGGGCAGATGGGACGACAAAAAATTCCAGTGGTTTTCACCGCTGTAAAAAAGCGCCCATCGAAGCGACGGTCGCGAGCCAGTCGCGCACTGGAGCAAACTGCAGCATCAATTTTCATAACCCCTCCCGTTTCTGACTACCAGTGTATGGATTCCATGCCACAGGAACTAGTCAAAAACGGAACTAGCAGCTACTTCAGCATGACTGGGTGGTCCGGCAGTAAATCAGAGGGGTTCTTACGAAGTAAGTATCCCCCGGCAAAGCCGGGGGCTTTAATTTTGTGAGCCGCTCTAAGCGGCAATTACGG
>NZ_JBGMEK010000111.1:0-10500 GCF_041447265.1 Microbulbifer epialgicus | reverse complement strand
GGTTCCTGGCTTGTTTGTGTGGAAGCTAACCAGCCTACAGCCAGCTGGCCTCCTTCGCTACCGACAAGTGTGTCGGTTATTGTGGGAATCTAGGAATGAAGTCTCTCTCAGTTTTGAACTACTTTGGTGGCACGTCCATGTGCCACACCAGACAATAAACTTGTTAGTTTTTCTGGTTAACAATCTGACAAAAATCTCCTGAAGAGCCGGCAACTACATAATCAATTTTTAACTACTAAAGATAGTTTGCCGGCACCACCTTTTACTTATTGACAAACATTTCCAGTCAACTCAAATTGCGGCACTGGTTTGTCGACAGACTTCGTTCCCTGAAAGCCAAATTCCACTGATTGTCCAGGCTCAATGGTACGATTCCAATCCAGTGGAACGGCTGTGAACGGATTATTTCCAGTTACATTTGCACTCCAAGCATTGCTCAGTCCCAAACCTGCTGGCAACTGCCATGAAATTTGCCAATCGCCGATTATCTCAGTTGATTGATTAGTGATATGGATCTTTACAACAAAACCAGAATTCCAATCCGACTCTATGAAGTAGTCACAGGTCGCTCCTGCAGGGGGAGCAGTAACCGAAATAACCCTCTCAGCGCTGTGACTATCGATACCGTCACTAACTGTTAACACTATGGTATATTGGCCTTCACCGGCATACGAGTGCTCGGTAACTTTACCACTGCCATTGCTGTTATCACCAAAGTTCCATTGATAACTTAGCGTATCACCATCCGCATCACTTGATGCCGAACCGTCAACAAAAACAGTTAGCCCGTTCGTGTTTTTTGTGAAGCTTGCAATCGGTGGTGTATTCGATGGCGGCAGTATAGCGTTGAGTGCAATACTATCGCTAGCACCGACACTGTTACCCTGTGCATCAATGGCAACCAGCTCGACCATAAAACTCCCAACAGATAAAGGTGAGGTAATAACTGTTGACGGCCCGCTAACTCCAGTAGTCACTTGAGCTCCATTAACCAAAACATTCACTGCATGTGCATTGGATACATTGAAGTTAACCGTCACACGACTGTCGATATAAACTTCACTGCCATCAGCCGGCGAAATAATATTTACTACGGGAATTATTGGCTCTTCTACATTAATGGTAACCGTTGCAGTGTTGGAAATATCCCCCTGATTATCAATAGCGGTATAGGTAAAACTATCTTGGCCGTAAAATTGATCCGCCGGGGTATACACTCGGCTGTCTCCAGATCCAGACAATGTACCATTGGCAGGCGAACTGGCATTAAACGATACTACTTGCCCATCAATATCATCTGCATTAAATGTGATCGTGGCAGCCGTTTGATAGGCCGTGTCAACATCAATGTCCTGTGCCGTTGGTGGGCAGTTTATACCGGTACTTCCACCACAAGGCGCTGATGGTTCCTCCCCCCATACCAACTGATCACCGTCGTACAACGCAATTTTTGGTGCCTGTACATGAGTGTTACTATAGCTATCCCAGGAAGGGTCCTCCCCATTATCCCATTCAGGTTGATTATTGTTCGTCGGCAGAGATATACGAAACTGCACCTCTTTTTTTGATTCAGATTGCCCACCGGGAAATACTTCAATGCCATCAAAAGATACCTCAGTGTAATAAATATCGTCTTGTGGATTCCCCCATGGTTTCAGTTGCGAAACACTTTTTGCTTGACTATACGCAGCGCTCACTGTGATATCACTCAATGAATAACCCAACGAAAACTCTTTGCTAAGATCCACCCAGTAACGGAACTTAAGGTCCGTAGCCACCTTAGCTGGCCATGCAGAATGATTGTGAACCAATGAACCGATCTCAATATATCGTGGCCCGGAGGAGTTTATCTTTGCCTCCACGTAATATTCCAAATCACGTATTTCTTTCGGTGGAAACTGACTTTCAGGGATGGGACTACCACCAAAATCGAGGTACAAACGCGCCAGTGCCGATGTAAAGCCCGCGTTGTAATCGGTAGCAACTTCATTCGCTATGTAGTCACCACGATCATCCTCATACGCATCGCCACTGCCCGGCCCACCAACCAATGCACCTATTAATAAATGACGGCTCTCTACCGGAAACTGCAGGTTATCCGACCAAGAACCATGTGCAGTTCGATGATGCGGGTTTTTGGGGCCGTTAGGCGCCATACCTATTTGATAAGGAATACCGTTGGGGTTATCACCCATAATATACTCCATCTGGTCAACCGCAAAATCGTAATAAGTTTCGGCGCGAGGATTACTGGGCTCTAAGCGTTTGAGATAATCAGAGTAAACTAGGGCAACAAACGATGTATTCGCCGCGTAGCGTGTCGCTCCCCAGGTGTCCAGTTGAGCTAAACCACCGGGTGTATAATTAACGCGTTCACCATTGACACCCGTTGTCCAGTAGTCCAGCCAACGCTCGGCATCCGCACGATAAGCGGGATCATCAGTTAAAGTCGTCATTAACACATAGGAACCATAGGACTTATCATCCCAGGCCTGTGTCCATTTATAGGATTTTACAGAAGACTGTCCTTCATTACTTAGGTGTTCGTAATCCGCAATCGCGGCATCTAAATAGCTTGACTCGCCGGTGGCGCGGTGCAACCAAATCGCCGACCACACAAGCTCATCGTTGTAACCACTCCATGAATTATAAAATCCCGATGCATCTGTAATACAATCGCTGTACTTTCCTAGATAGGTTTTTGCAAAGGTATACAACTCTTTAGCATGATTGATCAATTGTGCTGAATAACTCGGATCGTCAGCGGAGAAAACCATCGCAATAGCCGATAGTGCTGCCGCTGTTTCACCCGCCAAATCTGAGCCAGGACAATTCGGTGATAATGGAAATGAAGGGCGCTCCGATGCAGATCGAGAGGTTGCATGTATCACCTCAACCGGCCCCCAACAAGCATGATCACCGCTGCCTGTGCCTACTTGACCATATAATATATTGGGTGAAGGGTGCGCTTTTACAAAGTAGTCCGCAATGTAACGCAAATTGTTTTTTATATGCCCTATCTGACCACTTTGAGAATAAGCCTGCGGGTAGTCCACTACTCCCCAAGCCAACATAGTGGCTGCACTTGCCATAGGAAAACCAAATTTTACGTGATCGCCAGCATCGTACCAACCACCCGATAAATCCACATTATTATCCGCCCCATCATCTAAGGTGGAATCACCGCGCCATTCCACACGATTCCAAGGTGGAAGTACACCTGACTGTTGCGCTTCATAGAAGTAAATAGATTTTTGTAGTGCCTCACCATAGTTTACTGTAATTGCTTCAGCGATACCTCCATAAAGAGTATAAACGCCGATAAAAATATAAGTGGATAATTTAGATAGCTTCATAAAGATTCCCGTATTGTGATCACAACAAAAAATAACAAATTTTAAAACTGGCCACTCTGCCACAAACCGAAATATGAACTCACCTCTTTCTCTTTTACCAAAAAGGGGGAAGGCAAGAATACACCGCGCTCGGGACCGCATGAGGCATGGATACCGATTACGAGCTTACAGGGATGTATTCACAGCGCGCCTCGAGTGCAGGGTATTCTTTACTTCTGACTCAGTAGTAATTTTGGCCATCTCGATAAACGCCTATCAGTTGGCCACATGCGAAGCATGTTTAATTGAATCTCTTTAATACAAAGAAGATATTACTCAAATACAAAGAGTAATTGGTAATAATGACATTGACATGCGTTAAAATAGGGCAGAATTTACGATAAATCGTCTTTGTGATAAGTATTATGCGAACTGGTTAAGATCAAATTTGAACCAATACATATGGAAAGTTTTCGGTCTTTGTGGCGATCCTGGTAACGCGCTCACCGGGCGATATCACAAGAGAAGCTTTTCCTATATGTAAGTTTCTTTGAGTGCTTGCATGATATTAAACACCGGGGAACGTCGGCTATTTCAAGGCTACTTACTACTGGGTCAGTAGGAAAGAATACCCTGCACCCGAGGCGCGCTGTGAATACATCCCTGTAAGCTCGTAATCGGCATCCATGCCTCATACGGTCCCGTGTGTGGGGCATTCTTTCCTTCCCCCTTTTTAGTAATTCCAGAGCCAGTTGACTTACGTATGTTCTATTTGATGTATTTAGAACCCTTTTTACTGATACATGAATGGCTGTAAATTCGACCTAAAAATTACTGGCAGGTAAACAATCTGAAAACTTGAAGGGTGTCATGAGCCAGGCTATTAACGCTGTCTCAAACCTAACAATTGTCCATTATCCCTAAAGCAATTCTGCTTTAGCAACTCCCATGAAAACATCTCGCCTGAAATATACTATTGTCAGCACAATTTTCATCGGCTTACTTTTCCCCCTAAAGGCTCTCCCAGTCGAAACCAACACTTACATCACACCATACACCGTCATACAAACAGCTATTCTCTTTGCAAATACATATGATGAAAACGTCGTCTTAGATAACGCTTGGGTGATCGATTTAGAAAGGCACATTGCGACAGATAAGCGAATGCACATAGTAAGTGATCAAATCGATGCAGGAATTCCAGTAAACTATCTGGAACAATATGGGCTAATCAAGACGGGGGTTGATTCGTATGGACTATCTCTCAAGGATCATCCTGGATGGGCAACACCAATCGACCTATTTTTGCCACTTCGTTCTGATAGTTTTACCGAACATCATGGCAATAAACTGCTAAAACTTGGCTTAAAGCCAGAAACCATAAATCTAATTGATGATTACATAAAAGAAAATAACATCCAAAAATTATCAATGAGAACTTTTCATAACTACTTGAGAGAAAATTTCAATAGAATTCAGAAAGCATACTATCAAAAAGATGGCCAGCGGAAGTCATTTCTGCTCTATAGAGATGAACTCACCGAACTAGATAAAAAATCAAATTACTCATGGGTTATGGGGATCTACAACCAGCTTGACTCGGAGTCTAAAGAAATTCTGCTTACTTATCTCGCCAAAGATTTGGGTAATATATCCATTTTTAGAGAATACAATATTGAACAGAAATGGAGGCGTTTTTTCGCAGAATTGGAGGATGGTAGTTTTTTTAAAAAACTGGAAATAGAGATACAAAACGAAGAAAATAAAATGGGGGAGAAAAAGGAACCTGCCACCCCTCAAATCATGTCAACACCACACAATTCAACGATGAATCGTTCTCTACGTCCGGACAACTTATAAAATATATGGCAGCATTGATTGCGGCCATTTTTACTAGGCTCCTAGCACTCAAACCAGCATCGGTCCAGATGACATAAAAGTAACTAATTCCCGAGCACGGCGAAATCAGGACAAAAAATGAAAAAATATGATCCTTATCTTTCTATTCTTCATCGCTTAATACTAATATTCCGAGAGGGAGCGTAGCTTACTGCCATTGATTATTAAGTGCCTACCAGCTTTGGCAAATCCACCATGGCTCTGAAACTTATAACACCTTCAGCATCGCACTCTTCATTGAACCGATTGAAGAAGTAGGTCTTCATGCCCGCTTCAAAACCGGCCTTTACACCGACTGGACCATCATCAATGACAATGCAATTCTCAGGAAGATAGCCCATTTTCTTTGCTGCATGTAAATATATACCTGGGTCAGGCTTCCAAATGCCTACATCATACGAACTAAATAAATTATCTCCAAAGTATTTTGTTAACCCACATACATCAAGTGCCTGTTTAATTTTATGCATTGGCCCGCTAGATACTACGGCTTTTGGACCTTCTAGGGCCTCTAAGGTATCAATTACACCCTCAACGGGCTTCAACTCCTTATCAAATAGCTCCGATACAATTTTCCTGTATTCTTTCACAAATTTTTGGGAAATTTTCAACTGATTCTCTTGCTCCAGGATTGATAGCAGGCTCGCTAGCTTCCAGCCCCGAAATCGTATAACCAGCTCATCAGCATCTAGCTCTACACCATAGCGCCGAAACATTAAAACCAGCCCGACATTACAAAGATACTCGCTATCAACCAATGTGCCGTCATTATCAAAAAGTAAACATTTGTTCATGGCTCGAACTTCCATTTATCACCAAAGCATAGGGAGACACCTTGCGGTAGCCCCCTCTCCCACACCATCAGGCATAGGGGGCACGTACCACGGTGGTTCGCGTCTTCATTTTTTATCAAGTTGCCAATGAAAGTGACCCCAAGCCGGCAAAGTATCTATTTGGCAGAGCCCTGTAAAGGGCTGAGTTCTTACTCAGCAGCAAGGGGCCATGGGCGGACTTAGCCGCATTCCTAGCAGTCCAACGATCTGCAAAAAAACGTCGCTGTGTGCGGTAACCACGACATCCCTATTGCTTCCAAATATAACAGCGCAATTTCTGCCTAATCCATTTGTCGATGTTCCGCAGCGGGCTCAGCACTTCCGCTATGCTGAAGTATGCTTTCCAACCAAGCAGATATTTTCTTAAATCCGCGACCACATACGACAGCTTATGACCTCTCGTTCGGCGGCTCAGCTTGCTAGCAATGCCGGATTTATAAAACATAAGCCAAATTGCAGACGGAAGGCTTAATGGTCACGTGCCGACTGGCCCCACTTAATACTGAGTCAGAAGGAAAGAATACACTGCACTCGAGACCGTATGAGGCATGGATGCCGATTACGAGTTTACAGAGATGTATTCACAGCGCGTATCGAGTGCAGGGAATTTACCTTGTTCTTTGGCTAACCTTCGGCCCTGTGAATACCTGGTGCGAGGACTTTCACCTCGCTAGTTAAGTGCATGCCTGGCAAACGCGCCGCAAGTAAAGGCAGCGTAGTGCGTCCATCCTGCAGGGCAAATTTGCCTTGTCAGCTAGTGAGACTAGAGATAAGATTTTCTATATTTGACTTCCATTTTTGAGAGTCATCTTCATTTTGTTGCCAGAGTTCCTTTAGCTCAGACTTCTCAGACAGTACGGAGTGTAACCCCTCTAGAACATCAGGCTTAAAAGAAATCACATCATCTCGATTTTGTTGTGAAAGCCACTCTGTGAAAGCTTCATTTTCAGGATCATGATTTTTTCCTTTAATCAAAAAATCAAGAATGACGCCTGAAATAATCAGTTCATGGCACTGATCCAGTTCAATATAATCCGCATCTTTCGAAGATATTGCATTGCATATAAATGATACAGCATCTGAGTCAATAGCGTCATCCCTCAAATCACATGCTGTATCATCTTCAAAAAAGCCCATTCCCCATGTGCCCATATGCACTCCATATTGATTGTTGTAGTGACGGCTGTAGCCTTTTCTTATTACAGCGAACAGAACTATAATGAAATTTAATATCGCCTTCAGCGGAGCAGACGCGATAACGACTGTGTCTGCTGAAGGCTTTGTTAACGCTTTCTATTCTTGACTCACAATCAGTGCTCAATCTTGGAAAGAAGCTTCGGATTTTTAACAAGATTTCTTACGCCATGAGCGTGATTTTCGTTAAAGGCGTTGCCTTTGCACCACTGTCCCACAGAGGTAATATTCACCTTGGCAACTTTAGGGCGGACGCTCCAGGTGACCAGAAAAGGCGAGCCTTGCTCGTTGTAACCTGGACCGGTAGTAGAACCTGAATACTGAATTGGCTTTCCAGTATTGTTGGGGATACCCAAGGCTTGTTGAAAACCACTCTTTTCATTGTGTGCGGTCAATCTTGCGAAGTCCAAAGCACTGGAATCGTTTACCAAGACATAGACTTGCGTTTCTACGCGCAACTGTGGATTCTTGATGTCTTCGTTAAAACAGGCACCCAAGGTCGGGCCGGGTTTGATTTTGGCAGATGAGTGGACATAATGCACTTCAATGGTGTCTCCCGACTGAAGACCACCATGTTGGCTTGGGCACACTTCGTGATCAAGCGGGGCTAACTCGGCCTTGGAAAGGCTGCCGGAATATTTAAAGCCTGACTGATAACCGCGCCCATCACCATTACCCGCATACATCGTAAATTCCCCACCCTTGTGCTCAGCATTTTTATGAAAATGAATGTTACACAAATTCATGGCCGTGTAAGTTGGCGCGGCACCAAACAAAAACGTATTGTTACCGGCAGCCGAATCAATGTCCCGTGGAGCTTGCGGCCCAAAACCTTTCCCTGTGGTATTTTTCTCCAAATTCGCGCGTTGAAGTTCGATGATCTCATCCGAAACTGCGCCATGACTATCTATCGCAAGAGCATTGAAAGCTACCGTTGCCGCTGCAGCTAAAACAAAAAGCATTTTTGCTTTCACGATTTCACTCCTCTGGTGGGTTGTTGTGATTTAAAAATAAAGCGTACTTTGTACTGGTTACATTTAGCTAACGTTTAGCTCACCGAAAAACTACGAGCGTAGCGAGTATTTTTTCTAGTGCAGCTAGTTGTTAGAAGGGAACCTCAAGGTATGGATACAAGTTCAAATTTACATCTCTAACCTTTTTGTTTAAAGTGCGCAAGCATCACTGTATTATATAACGGGCAGGCTCCGAATAATACCCTGTCATTTATCAATAAGGAGAGAATAGGGATTCAGCAAAAAAATATGGCCTCTTGCATCGGCACCGAGACAGTAAAGGCCAGCAATCACCAATAAAAAATTGACTGATCTAAAATCTCAAAAAAACCCCAACTTCTAACAAAAAATATTTTTGTATAAAGAGCGGATTGGAAGCTGCGGGCTTGCTCAACAACTGGATTACTTCGCAGCTACGCACGATCCACCCTTATGCGTTATGCGTTATGCGTTATGCGTTATGCGTTATGCGTTATGCGTTATGCGTTATGCGTTATGCGTTTTCAGTTTCCTGCCACTGTGTGCCCCCATCACGAATTTTATCACGAGCTCTAGCGTCCCCTCCGTGGTGAATCGTGACAACGTCTCGAGCCGGATGGGAATGATGGTAATCCAGTAACACTGAAATTCCGTTTAGATTTCCATACCAGCGAAACATTCACTCGTGCATCCTGCCTCTCAAATATTCCTAATTTAAAGCTCCCGTACAACACTCGATACGAGCGACTGATTAGACCTTACTCGACGGGAGCTTTCACCCAGCAAGAATCATCAAGTTTAGCTTGACGTAGGTGCCTTCACTTAATATGAGTATTCACCACTTGGTCATTAAGCAAAATAAACCCATTAATAAGCCGCCAATTGCTTCTCCAATGACCCAGAGCGTAAGCTCTGACTTTTCAAGCACAGACAATTCCGGTTTAAACTGATCATAGTAAACTACCACATGATTTCCGGGCGTATATTTATTTACCAACTTGTAATCGTCAGATACATTATCTGACAACCCAACGACATTATTCTGGTACACCTTACCATTTACCACATATTCATAGTAAATATGATGACTAGTGCCTTTACCATACCTTATATATGACTCAAAGATTTTGCCTTCTGTACTGGAGTCAATATCTGAAAATAGATAAATCCAAATCTTGGAGTAAGCACGAGTACTATTTTCACAACCTACTAAGAATACAATTGCTAAAAAATACGGAATTACTGTGCGCATTCTTTTTACTCATAACGCCCGGCCTTTGATTTTTACACATCATCCAGCTCCATTAATAACCTCAGCGGCCTCAATATAATCAAGTAGTTTGATGCCCCCCTACCAGATCGTTTTGACTCCAGGCTCACCATCACCTTTACGCCCAAGAAAGCCGTCTAACCCTGCCGACATACAAGTAATATCGCGTATGTTTGGAGGTACATCTGGAGGAGAGGTTTTTTCTTGCATCAGCCATATCATATGTCATTCTTGTTCAGAATATGCCTGGCTATAAGATACATCAGGAAGCTCTCTTGCGCAGGTAGTGATTGGATGCAGCCTCCAACCAATGATCATATAAATGGTGATACAATTTAGCTTTCTCTGTTCTGAACTGATTACTTCCAATTTGACATCCACCTTTAACGACTCGAAAATAGGTTTCAATTTCCCAACCGCTCCGATACAATTCGATTATTATCCTCGCCTGATTAAAATCCTCAACTGGAAAATCGGTTATCAACATCCATTCGATGCCTTTCTCACCCAGTGACGGGGTTATTTTCTTGGCAAACACCATATAGAGAGAAAGGGGGCGCCTTGACGTCTCCTCACCCTGCAAGCACACTTCTGAGAAAGTTACTCTGACATTTGCTTCTCTTCACCAATCTCTAATGTACGATTTGCTTTCACTCAAACTATATAGCTTGCTCTCCCCTGCTCATTCTGATCGTCGGCAAACTGAAACCACTCGCGAATATCACCTTCTCTATCAGCAATATTCGCCACCGTGGTCTCTGGACAGGATTCTTGTACTCGACAAGCAGGCCATAGTGATCCAGATAGCGCTGACTTGCTTTATCTTTATGTTGACTTTGGGGCGGACTAGGAGCCGCGAAGCGGCCGAAAGGCTGTACTATTAACCCGGTGGCTCTATAGTTCTGTATAATACCCAAATGGATATTATTGATGCAAGAAAATTACCCGCTTCCGCGCAGGAAGAGAAACGCCGAACT
>NZ_JBGMEK010000110.1:0-10501 GCF_041447265.1 Microbulbifer epialgicus | reverse complement strand
TAAACGAATATTTAGTGCCGCCGGCATAGTTGGTGCTGGTGGGCCAGCTGAGCCCGGTGGGCCTTCCATCCCACTGAAATTGCAGTGTGGCCCCGACCATGCCCGCCTCGCGGGCCTGCTGGGCGATGGCGTTGAGCAGGATTTGCCGGGCGTTGTACGCCGTCTCCCAGTTGGTGTTCCAGAGGGTGCGACTGACAATTGTGGTGGCGCTGGCGTCGCTCCAAGCAGGATGTAACCCTTCTAAGTAACTCGTCAGCGATGACAAACTCGCCGAGTAGTTCGCCTTTTCAGTAGTAAGGCCGGCACCACTTGCTTGATTCTCAATTCCCGCTTGCTCCGTTATCAGCTGGTTATACTCTCGAATCACTACCAGCTTTTCGGCGGGGTGCAGCTCCCCATCTGAAGCGATGCTATCCAGCTCTGCCAGGGCTTTATCTACATCTGTCTGCGCGTTATCGGCTGAAGATTGGGCGGCGTTTGCCAAGTCCTGCAAAACCGCTGCGATTCTATTAAGTAAGCCCTGCCTGGAGGCGTAGACCGCCTGCCATTTATTGTTCCAAGTGCTGCGGGTGATAGGCGTTGTGCTGTCTGTGGCATTCCAAGTAGGAGTTAACCCCTGCAAATAATCGGTTAGCGCTGTGATCTCATCAGAATATTTGTTTTTTTCTGTGGTAATCCCAAGGGCAGTAGCCTGATTAACAATACCCGTTTGCTCGCTGATTAAGTCATTATATTCACGGTTTGCACGCAATTTTTCAGAGGGGTGCAGCTGACCATCCGCCCCGATATCATCCAGGTCTGCTATAGCCGCATCGGCGTCTGCCTGCGCTTCGGCCGCTGCCTGGGTGGCGCTGTCAGCCTGGTCGCGCGCATCTGCTGCCGCGTTACCCGCCTCATCAGCAGAGTCTTGAGCATTATCTGCAGTACCTTGTGCATCCTTCGTTTCTTTTTCGACACGCGTGTAAAGCCGCTCTATCGACATAAACTCACGGCGTACAAACTGCCAAAGCTCAGGGAGGCTGCGCGGTACACCTGGGCCTGTTCTATAGCTCATCTTCCATCAACCTGTAGTAAGTCCACATCCCACCCGGTCAAGCGCCAAAAGCCATCAGCGACTGACTCGATACGAATAGCCAAGTAGCGAGCCTTTACTCGGCAATCTACTTTTAGCCCAGTCTGCACATCGAAAAGTCGAGGCTGTCTCCAGCGCACAGCACCCATAGGTGTGTCAGAGCCACCGATAGTTATCCGTACTTGGCCCTCACCATCTATTTGAGGGACTATCTGTCGAATCAATTTCCAACGCTTAGAGGGAGCTTTGATAAATTGGTCGAGGTCTATTCCGGTGCGCTCTAAATACGCTTCTTCTGTGCTGCTTCCGGTGGCAAGATAATCGGCTTCCATGAGCTGGGAATCAGTGAAGTAATACATCACCGGGTAATAGGTGGTCTCTGACATGTCCCCCCAGCTCTGCGTCAGGTCTTTCCAGCTAATTCCGGAGAGTTCATCCCAGGTAATAATCTCCCCCTGTTTTGGGGCGAACACCGCGCAAGCGACATTAGGCAAATCTACAAAGGTGAAAGTGTTATCTAGCCAGTTATAAACCAGTGCACGGTTTGCTGGCCCCGATAAGTTGGTGCTGTAGTAAATCCAAACCTCTTTGGTCTTGTGGTTGGCAATGCAGCGCACCTTATCCCGCTGTGCCAACTCTCCATAAAATCTCTTATTAACCCTGCGGTGCGCTATAGGGCGAGGCGTCAGACCGTCGTGGACAAAGATTTCAGTGGAACCGACCACAAAGTGATTGCGGTCAAAGGCTGCCACGGCATCACGGCAGAGAATGCCTTGGTCAAAAAGGGTTTCGAATGAAAAGATGAATTGGCCACCAACGTGTTGCATCAAGTAGGTAGCGTCATGGCTGTAGACGATATTGGCGGAGCCCATTGCCAAGCAGTCAACCAGCTCACTTGCCCCTGCATCAATGGGGTTTGCACCTGCTAAGTTTGAGGTATCAGCAACATCCCAAGTTTCCGGTACTGTTCCGGGCTCTGCCTCGTCACTCCAGCGCACTGTGTTTGGATAGCTCACACCATCCTCGGTGATGCCCAGCGCGAGCATAAAACCCTTATAGATCCGAATACACTTTGCCCGCAGGTTATCAGGCCAGTTAGGCAGGTCTTTAAATTCGGTATCATTCGGTTCGATTATTTGCGGGATATCGACACCGTTGTTAAAGATTGCCGACTCTCCCCAGACCTCACTGTGCCAATCGTCGCCGTTATAGCCGGATGAGTAATCTGTGCCTGTGCGCTCGACAAACACCTCATTCTCACGGCGGTACAGCTTGCTTGCTGAGGCATAAGCCAACTGCGGTATACCGTCAGCAATCCAACCCTCGCCCCATAGTGGGGTTTCTACCAGGTCTTCCAGGGCTATCGGGGTTGGCATGGTTTGGGCTGCGCCGTTGGCAAAGCGCACATTGCGACCAAAACTGAATTCATTGATTGCCAATTCATAGGCTGGCTGGTCGGCATTAATGCCGCGCTCGCCAAGTTGGCGTACAGGATAAAAAGGCATTATTCCACGTCCTCCCCACTCAAACCGGCAAGCAAATCAGTGATATCACTGCTGGTAATTTCAGAGGTCTTGATAATCCAGGCCAGGGCGTAATAAGGTGGTCTTACGTCTACAGTGTGTTTGTGCTTGCCATCCGAACCAACCGTATGGTCATGCTTTTCGCCATCCCCCTCTGATTGAAGCTCAATCACCTTACCGTCTTTATCCGATGGGTCGTAATCTGGGCCGAAAGTTGAAGATTCATTTCCGGGATAGGCAAGAACTTTCTGGCCCGCAACACCATGGCCGTGCGGTGGCATCTGTGCTTTTGTGATAGCAGTTCCCCCAGTCTTGCCATCGTGGTCATGCTCTCCTGCTTCCTCGGTTTCCCTGTCGACAGAGCCACCGGAATCGCCGACTGAATAGCCGTTTCCAGCACCAACAACGAACAAACCACGCAAATCAGGTATACCGTTTGTGCCGTCCATAAGCTGCCAGCCATCAGGCACAGGCGCGAGGATTGTTGACCAAGGCTTGATGGAATATTTCTGTTCCGTATGAGGAAGCATGAAATTAACGGTAGCGCTTACTGCATCCAGAATGCTCTGGGGCAACCCATTGATTTCATCATGAGTTAAATCGACCTTTCCGGAGATATTTGGAAGGCTATTTTTCAAAGCCTTTTTCATCATACGGAGATGGTCATCACCCCAGCCCGCGGGGTCACCATGTGCAGGATTATTGCTATCCAGCTCAGAGATATAGTTAGCATCTTCGATAGGCATGTTCTGAATCCAAGATTAATAAGCGTTCTGCACGATTGAGCCTGAGCCGGATAGCTCGACCTCTTCACTGATGAGGTTCAATCGATGTAGCTGGTCTTGAAATTTTGATTCCCAGAGAGGGATACGGCTGTCATTCATCAGGAAGGATTCTGCTTCCACGAGCGCCCCAAACAAATAGAGGTCTGGTGCAGCATCAAGGACCGGGTTTGTATCCGTGTTGCCTACCAACTTGCCGGAGAAGTCCTCATTGCGCGTTATATCGATAGCTCCATTGATTTCTGCAGTGATAGTCGCTGCACGAAACTCACGGAGAATGCGCAACTCAGCCAGGCCAATAAAATCTGGTATCGACTCATCCAAGTCCTCACGCTCCAACCACCGAGCGATAGCAGATTTCAGCTCGCCGTAATTGGTGATTGTCATGAAATACCCTCAAAGAACTTCTGTGAGCGTCCGCCCATAATGCAGCGGGGAAACTCTGAGTGAATTATCTGGTTGAATTTACGCTTTTCAGCCGGTGACATTTTCCCGTAACGGATCGGGTCCATTTCCTTGCCGTACTTCTTGATGATTTCGAGCTGAATAGTTGCGGGTATACTGAAGCGGAGGCGGCGGTAATCTTCCTTCACTGCGCCCGCTTCTATTTGATGCCGGCGGTGGTCCTGCTGAGCAAAGAAGGCTTGCTCATTATCTTTGCGGACCTGATAGACGGTGCCATCTTCAATCGCGAAACTTTCGTGTGTTCTGGCCATAAATTTTGAGCAATAAAAAAGCGCCCGGAGGCGCCCTTAGTTGGAGAGGGTAAAACTTAAGAGGTGGTGATGTTCTCAATTACAAAGCTGGTTTTATCATTGAGACAAGCCAGTGTCAGCTCAGTTTTCCACATCATTTTTTGATTGTGGCCAGTTATTGCGAGCGGCACCATCTTGGTTTTCTGCAGAATATCAGCAGACCAGAACTCTGAATCAAGACCAAGTATTGTGGAAATGTCCATATACCGGCCTTTGACCACCGACACGGAACCATGAGGCGTATCAATGATATCGATACAATCAACTAGCCTTTTCTCTTCCACGTCACGGTTTCGCCCTGACTGCTGTGCAAATCCTGCAATGGGGTCAGCGTGAATAGGGTTAATCAGAAGTGTTTCAACATTACCACCGTTGTTATAAGTGGCTAGCTGACCAGCCTTGATTGAGGCTTCACCATTTGATGCCGTGAATGCTGCACCGTGGTCTACCCGGCAGTCACTATGAATTTGCACCTGTGCGCAATCCATTTTGTCCGGCACATCGTTACCATCACCAGTCTGTCGAGTTTGCTTGCCAGCACCATTAAAAGCGTACTCAATATCGTTCTTAAGTTCGCGGAGTTTTACGGTGGACTGGTCCTTCAGCTCACTAGAGCGGCCGTGCTTTTTAATCTCTTCGAGTGTGTCGGAGATTTTGAATGGCTTATCCATCAACTGGCAACGATTGTTCATCATCGCTGTCGGCGTGTAGCCGAACGTACCTATATCAGCCCCTTCCGGCCGTGCATTTTCGCCTGGCGCCGTGGTATCCCGCTTTTGCCATTCGTGAAGCTTGCCGCTTGCTTTCCCGTCTTTGATTACGTTCAGCATCGGCTGGTCAATCAATTTAGTTTCGAAGATTGCATCTTTCACATCTTCGGCGTTACCTACTGAATCGTATGTGGTAGTCATTGCTAGTTTCCTAAAATACGGTCGATTTCACTATTTACAGTGTGGGCAGTAAGGCGGTTTTGAGCAGCTCGGTCACCCTTTGCAGCAAGTGTGCGGTCCCGCTTTATTGCATCCGCGCGCTTCTGGGCTTTACTGCGGGGCTTCTGCACAGCCTTCTGCTTAATCGTGTGTTTTAATGTTTGGGGTTTTGGTGTGGGTTTAACTTGGGCCTTTTCGGCCTTCATCTGGTTGAGTAATGCGGAAATCACCCAAGGGCGGGTTTCGTTGGCAATTTCTTCCTGGGGAACACCCTTCTCGACTGCGTACTTCAGCACCGAGTGGTACAGCTCATTGCTCCAGTCTGAGTGCATCCCCTGCAAGACTTCTACTGCCTCCTTGGCCTTTCGCTGGTGGTCTGCCTTACGCTGCCCCTCAGCTTGCTCCTTTAGCTTTTTGCGGGCTTCCTCGACTTGCTGAAAACCTTGAAGCGCAACTTTATACTGCCCGTGCAGCTCCTGATACTTCGCCGGGTCATTGGCCTGCAGCTCTTGCCAGTTGACGCTGTCGAACTGAGCTAGTGGGCCTTTCAGTTGGCTTTCAAGGAACTGCAAACCCTGGTCAAGCTGCTGGTATTTCTGGTCAGCTTGCTTTTGGGTGTCCGTTAGTTTTTGCTGCCTCTTGGAGAAATTGTCTTGAAGGTTCTTCTCAGTGTCCCGCCAAGCTTTTACCTGGGAGAGTGATACCTGCTCGCCATCCACCTCGAAGGTAGGCTCATCAGTTGATTCATTTTCGTCGCTGGTCTCTTCGCCCTCCTCTGTTTCAGTTTCAGTGTCCCCCTCTCCCTCTGCTTGCTCTCCGGAGTCCTCATCGGCTTCAGTAGTAGTTTCAGCTTCGCTTTCGGCCTCCGTTTCCGTGGAGTTATCAGTGGACGCTTCAGATTCATCTGTTTCAGTTGAATCACTAGATTCGCCCAGCACTTCGGAAAGGGCAGCATCAATTGCGTTGGTATCAGAATCCGACATAGCCGGTTATTCCTCTGTTGGTTGGTAATAGCTGTTTAATTTTTCGGTGACGCGATGCAGTGCACGGGACTGGCGGTGCAACTCCTCGCGCTGCTCAGGGTTCTCACAATGGAGCCATTCACCCTGAATATCTGCGATTGCATCCTTAACCGCCTGTTTAAATGCAGGGTCATCCCAGAGTTGTTTGGCATGTACCGAGCACGCACGGGCTGACAGGCAGGTATTGGCAACCCGCTTAAGTAGTTTCTTCATAGGATTAAATGCTTACGTTGCGGTCCTGCCGGCGCTCAAGGGCGAGTTCCAGCTCATCAATGGTTTGGTCATGGGCTTCAGCATCCTCGGCCAAGGACTGCTTGCGGTCGCCAAGGGAAGCGTCTGTCATTTGCTTCTGACGCTTGAGGTCTAATTCTCCCATCGCCTTAACCTGCCGCGTCTGTGCATCCTGCACTTTGACATCCAGCTCCTGCTGATTGAACTGCTGCAATACTGCCTGGAGCTGCTGGTTTTGCATGGTCATCTGCTGCAGCTGCTGCTGAGTCTGCATTAACTGCTGCTGCAGCTGTGCCGGAGTGCTGTTTGGATCCGTCAGGAATTCTGGCGACGGTTGGCCAGATAATTTGAATATCTCGCGCAGTACAGAGTATTTATTCTGCGGTAAGTAAATGGCCTGCAATGAGGGGTCCATCTGCGCGCCCTGAGTCAGCGAGTTGTGCAACACCATCAACGTGCGTGCACGCATCTCAGCATCATCTGGGGTAAGAGCTGTGGTTACCTCCATGTCAACACCTTCGCCCATCTCCTGCGGGTTGAGCTGTTGCCACTCGCCATCAACTTCAGCCAGTAATCCCTTCTGGTCGTGCTCGAGAGCCAAGGTGTAAATCTCTTGAAATATTGGAATCAAGAAGAGCTCGGCATACCGCCTAGCCATGCCCATCATTCGCCGCATTGCTGCGCTGGTCATGCGGTTAATCATGTCATCAGCATTTTGGTTGCTGATAACGTCCTGATTGAGCCCCGAAGTTAAACGAGACACGCCGACCCGGTGCTCCTTGTCCTGGTTCAGCATCTCCAGGGCGGGCATTGTCAGCGGTGTTAATTGTGGGGCCGGAGTTGCCATCACATGGTCAGTAATTGGTCCCGCTGCAGTCTTGCTGAGCCAATGAGTTGCGCCAACAGGGTTATCAATCCAATCGGCAGGATTAACAAACGCACCCTGCCGGGCAACACGGGATTGATTATTGGAAATCAGTAGGTTATCTACTATCTGCCGCTTGATGGTCGACTTTAGCTTTTGAATATCGCCAATAATGTCGTAAGTGGATAAGCCATCATATCGATGGGCTACCCGAAGCGCTGCCCAACTGAAGTACGGCATCCGCTGCACTTCTTCAGTCTCAAGGATGGTATTGCCAACCTTAAAGACTTGGTGCAATTGGGCAACACCATCGCCCTCGTCATCCCACCAGATAAACAGCTCGTAAAGTTCCAGTGTTTCCTGCGAGGGTTCACCAAGCAGGTCATCGCCAGTCGTCACACCTTCGCGGGCCTGCTCTTCCATTTCATCTTGAGAATCACCGTCAGCAGTCAGGCCAGCAACTACTGTGGAGTCAAAGCCCATCTCGATTAATTCGGAGCGGGTAACCTCACTCTTTTCACCCCAGAAACGGGCTTTACTCGGATCGGTTGCGTTCGGGTCTCGGACCACACGTTCAGGGGCGATAACTTCAACCGCAACGCGAGAGGCATCAACAGGCACTCTGAGTTCAGCATCAATCAGGCCGCTGACCTCATCCTGTACCGCCTCAACAATTTCAGCCTCAGAGCTTTCAAGCTGCTCATAGGCTTCCGGCATGATGCCCTGCACCTGCTCGGTTTTGTATTCGGTCTCTTCGTTCCAGTAGACCTTGGCCGTGCAGTTTTTGGCAAGCAGCGCATCCTGGATAGAGTCGTGCAAGATGGAATAGCCGGAATTGTTTTTATTAAATACTCGGTTGCAGTAACTGGTGCGCAGCTTTGCCTGCAATACGTCATTCTGGTCTTGCGGGGTGAACTTCACGGTCTCCCGGTTAGAGCCGAACACCTCCAATAAAATCTCTTTGGCATCCTCCACCGCGTCAAATACATCACGGCTCACATAATCGGAGCGTCCATCACGCTCATTGCCGAAGGGCTCACCGTAGTAATACTTATACGCCTCGGCGCGGTCATCGGAGTTGGTGGAATCGTCATCGCCCTCTGATAGCTGAATGCATTGCTCAGCTAATTTCAGGATTTCGCCTTTAGTCTTTGCCATCAGTAACGGATTCCAGGGTTGGATTGGGAGTAATCGAAGTCATCATCATCGACGGTCACCTCAGCCATACACATCATTAGCGCGTCGGCCATATTGGGTGAGTCAATTTGGAATTTGGATTTCATTTCCTGCTTGCTGTACAGCTGAATTTTGCCCCCGGCCACATACTTGCGCGGCAAGCGGCAAACTTCAGAGCGAAGCTGTGCAAGCTCTTTGATTTCTGAATTAATGCTTATCAGCTCATCAGGGTTGATGTACTTACCCTTCTCAACTGCCAAGAAGGTTTTGAACATCCTGTCTCGCAGCATCCAGTAAAACTGAGCGCGACGATTGGCGAATGTTTCCCTGTTGGTTTTGGGCTCTTTGATCTCGCCGTCTTCTGGCTTGTAGATAGCATCCGGGTCTACCGGTGTGGCAGCTCCATTAAAACCCTCTACCTCTATCTTCTTACCTTCCAAAGCGTCGGTGACCTGCTTCTTAAGACCAGCACCAACGCCAACCACATCCCAGAGGAATGCGTCAGGCTTATGGTCATTGGTAAAGCTCAGCGCCCAATCGGTTGCACTATCCAGGTCACCAGCTTCAGTGTTTTGCGCATCAAGCAGAATAGAGCCGTGCATATAGGCCACTGCTTTAGCATCACCTGAGTCAGCTGGGTCGTATGCAATCCGCTCCTGGCCAACAGGTCCAAAGCCAAGCTTCTTGTGAGCATCGACACAAGCATCAAACCAGTCCGGCTCAATAATTGCGTTTTCCACTGAGTCCTCATAAGCGCCCAGCCAAATATGCTCATACTTGGCCCGGGGCAGCTTCTCTTTGTCTCTGAGCCTGTCCTTCTCCAAGACGTTGGGGAAAAAGGGGTTATCGTCGTAGTTAATATCAATGATGAGAATGTCATCATCTTCGTAGCGCTTATCCCTGGCTAAGTGCTTCTCGTAGGGCGCCAAGTAATGCTTACTGAATGGGTCGTTACTGCTGCCCCTGTTGAGAGTAAACAGCAGCTGTGAGCCCTCTTCCCTCACCGTTGGGCCAAGTATGTCGATACTTGCCTGAGACATGGTGCGGGCCTCTTCTACCCATACACCATTCAGATTGAAAGTTGACTTAAGGCTCTCCAGGTTACGAGCCAAACCGCGATAGAAAGCACCGCCAGCGTCAGGGCCATACACCCGGGTTGCGTCGTACCTAAGCTCAGGCAAAGCAAGCTCATCGACTTGCGCCTTCATCAGCGCATGAACGGAGTCATCAATACTGTTCTGGAACTCGCGAGCGCATAGCCAACGCTGCCCTTGTGCAACTCGCTTGGCTATTAACTTTGCGGCAGTAAACGACTTTGCTGAGCCGCGGCCACCAACTAAAACGATTGTCCGCTTATCGGTGGTGAATATCTCTCGGAGCCTGGGCGGCACCGTCTGGAGGAATTCGCGCTCTTGCCTTACCAGTTTGATTGCTGCCGCTAGTTGCAGCTTGTTCATACGCTGTCTGGGTCAATGCCGGCTTCTTTGAGGAGGTCGTTAGCTTCAGCCAGGGTCATAGAGTGCTCTATAGGTCCACCGTTAGGGCCTGATACTTCGTGAGTGTTGGCATCCTTCAATCCCAGCTCGCGGGCAATGATATTGGGGTTCAACAAGTCAGCTGCTGCGCCTGCGAACTTCTGCGAATAGATAACCTCTTCCACTCGCGAAATGATTGTGGAAAAACCTTCGTCAGTCTTCCAAGCAGTCCAGGTTGAGCGGTCTATATCAAGGAACAAGCAAAGCCCGGATATGGTCATAGCCCGCATCTTGGGTATGACACCCTCACTAATTGCGCCTTGATATGAAAACAGTTTTGATTCGAATAAAGGATTTTCCTCTACCCACTCAAAGTATTCACAGCAGGCTTCCCATAGGCATTCAGAGTTAGCAAACAGTTTGTCACGCCCATGCTTGGTCCGCGCTTTCCAGAATTGGTTGCCTTCAGGTGCCGGCATGATTATTTACCCTGATACTTGTGAGGAGATATCGAATCCGTATGCTTAGGCAGCTGGTCAATGGTTAGCTCATAACCGTGCTTCTCTGAGTTGTAACTCTCCCAGCTCTGCGCTTTCATTAATTTGTGCCGCTGGTGTGAGTAATACCAATTCACGACTAGACCCAATGCAGCTATTACTACACCCACTAGG
>NZ_JBGMEK010000109.1:0-10521 GCF_041447265.1 Microbulbifer epialgicus | reverse complement strand
TCGTTCAGAATGGACGCTTCATTATCAGAAACTTGAAAAGGTTTAGGTGTACGCATAGAAGATACATTATACGGACAATTCTCCATTAGTTACATTACTTTCCGCATGGATCACTAGGTGGAGGGGGCGAAGGTGGTCACTTGAGCTGCTTGAGAAACACATCAGGATCCGGGTGTGCCTGGAAGCAATTATGCCGATGCCATTGTGTTAATTACCACAATACTCTTCAAAATTGCTCGGGGTGTTCGTGAAGCCGGCCCTCTCTGCCAGTTCCCATGGTCGTTCACACGATTTAGTTTTATTGCACCAAAGGTAGCCAGCTGAACCTATACACCCATATTCATCCTTGTCGGAGCCAACAGCTGAGGCAGGGCTAGATACCTCCGCGTTTTGTGAGGAGCATCCCATTAGAGGTGTCATCAGGACCAAGGTGACCAGCCCCAAACTTTTCATCATAACAATCTCCATTAGGTTGATTCGGACGCCCATATTGTGGCTTCTATTGAAACGTACTAAAAAGTGGGAAGGAAAGAACACTGCGCTCGGAACCGTATGAGGCATGGATGCCGATTACGAGCTAACAGGGATGTATTCATAGCGCGTCTCGAGTGCAGTGTATTCTTTCCTTCTGATCCAGTAGTAGCGTAACAAAGTTCCCAGTACCCATATAACATTGCAATATGTGGTTTTCAAAGTGTAGGCGAAACCGGAAGTTTTAAAAATCCGAACTGTTGCCCAGTTAGATCTGACCTGTAGATTCTACCAAATATAATCCGTTACTCCCCCAGACAAAAGAGAAATACATGATAAGGCCTCGTAAAGCGTTGTGATCCTTCTCCAAATATGCTGGCTAGAAATTGTGGCATCTGTTGAAAGTATGCAGACAAAATTCATGAAAAATAAATGCTGCAAAGATTAGTATTCTTAATGCTAAATGAACCAGCCGTAAAATCAATTTAAAAAGTTTACTCATGCGCTCTCCTTTACATAACGCTCGCGGAAGCCGGAAAGACTATAGCTTTACTGCCCGCAATCGTTATGTATTTCGGCATAAGTTTATTTTGTGCGTAAGTAAAACCCAGAGCCCTCGGTGAGAAGAGGCTAAAAATTCATGGTTGTCGATATGATTCGCCAAACTTATTGTCTTCTTTTTGCTTCTTAGGACTTTTTAAAAAATAACGGAAGCTAGAATAGTTGGCCAGGGTTACACATTGAAGGCCACATGCTCGGCCGTGGGTGTCAGTAAGTCTACTATGGAGTCTTGGGTGAGACATTAAAAAAAGGGAAGGAAAGAATACGCTGTGCTCGGGACCGTATGAGGCATGGATGCAGATTACGAGCTTACAGGGATGTATTCACAGCGCGTCTCGAGTGCAGTGTATTCTTTCCTTCTGACCCAGTAGTAACTCCGTGTAGTGCGGGCCGGTAAGAGGTTTGCTTAAGCTGGTTGAAGAGAAGAAGGAAACGCTAAAAAAGGCTAGGGCACTATTGATGTCGGACTCGCTGAACAATTTTCGATAATCAAGCGATTGCAGGAGAGCCACCCTGTCCAGGCTCTTTGTAAGGTGTTTGATGTTTACCGCAGCAGCTACCGGGTTTGGCGCGATAGATCAACAGGGTCAAGGCCAGAAGAGCTGCGGTTACAGGTGCTGATTAAAACTACACTTAAAGCCAGTAACGGCTTAGCGGGGGCCTGCTCTATCGCGAGGATAGTAACACAAGGCGAAACTCCACTTAGCCGCTACTGTGCAAGCCGCCGGATCCAGCTGGGGGTTTCAGCAACTGCTATGGCGCTACCGCATGACTCAGAGCCTGAGCCGCCGTGGCAACTGCCGGGATAACGCATCAGCAGAGCGCTTTTTCAGAAGTTTAAAAGCCGAAGGTTGGTTACCGGAACTTCCCCGTAGCGAAACAGTTTATCAACGGTTACATTATCGGCTGTTACTGCCAAGTGCGGCCACATCAGCATAACGGCGGCTTGCCGCTAAATACGGCAGAAGAAAAATTCCGAGATGCTCAAAAAGTAGTGGCCAAAAATGCTTGATCACTACACAGCACCCCTCCCGAAGATTATAAGAATGATCACATCAATTGCTCGTAAGGCTTCCAATTTACGGGGTAAAAAATGGGGGCCTCGCAGTGCATAAAAACGGTTGCCTTTTCATTTAAGCGAACGAACATGTCAGGCTCTCTAGTAATGTTTGTGATTGTAACTCGACCATAGTGTGACTGGTAGTAGACATACAGCTCAACGTATCTAGAGTGTATAGTGGTAGATTTAACCTTGTCAGCGTGATTTGAGCCATCTTTTGCGATAGTTTTCATTCTAATGAAGTGGTCATGTAATCCTTTAAGGTCTGGACCAGTACTCCATTCCTCGCTTATTTCGGCTAAAAAGTCCAGAGCGTCATTTGAAAGCCAATAATGTTTACCATTATTTTGGTTTTTGTCCGAATAAAGTGCGTTCATTCGAGCCCGTTTTGCGGCCTGGTTGTCTACAACTTGTAGGGTGTACGTGGGCATAACATAGTTGGGCGCAACTGATTGTTTGTCGCTGAAAAAATATCGGTTCCTTCTATTCATTTGCTCCAACAGTTCCCTAAAACTTGGTGGAAAAGGCAGTGAGTCAATTTTTCCATTCTTATTGAAATTTGGCATGATATTCTCCTGATGTAATGAGTTATTGTCTTGCCAGGTGAATTTTAGGGCGTCTTTGGAGAGCCTGCGATTTAATTACATCCACAGGCTCACTCTCGAACGAGCCCTGACTTTGTGGGCTGCGAACATTAAAGCACTTCTACCAATTACGTTTTGTTAACCGTCACCAGCAATTTATGGAAGCTCCAGGGCATAGATATGCATTAGTGACAATACTGTCAGGTATAATTTATTTTTTGCATACCGTTCAGTGATAAAGAACTATACATTGCCAACGACTGAAAAGATGCAACTCATTTATCAAAATGGACGTGTTTTCAAACTATTTAACGTAACGATAGACAATTTGTGAATGAACAAGCTTTCAGCGATGCATAGTAACGCAGGCAGGGCGGCTGGTTGTGGCCAATGACAAGTATCAGCCAGTTTTCACCTGGGAGACATATAAGTGCATTATGTAGGGAGTGTTTCAGATATAAATATGGTATTGCTGAGGTGGATTACATTCGGTTAAATCTGGAGTTTATGCATTTCATACAAAGATTTGACTGCGTAGTAAAGGATCTAGCTATGGGCGTGGACGCGGTAATCCCGAACGTCTGGATCTGTGTGGGGTGCTTCAATAATTGGTTGTTCCGCCGCGATGACATTCAAACCGAGACCTGAAGATGTCACAAGTACGGGGTAAGAGTTTTACCATCTCACTCTATGGATATAGAGCAGATTCCGATCAAGGTATCAATAATGCTGTATCCAGACAGCTGCTTGATGTAAAGAAATAGAGTTCGACTATTTAGCAGATTAGCAGATCTGCACCTTGATCTTCTCTATCCCTCTTACCTCATTTCGCTCTGGAAGTTTTTTTATTTTATAGATTTCAGGGTCTGGAGTGTTTTATTTTATTGCTTGGCTTACTACAAAAGTGATTATAATTATAGACCCTTGATGTAATGGCAGGGTTTTTTATAGGGGTTGTTGACCCTCTCCAAGAGCTGAGTACTCGATTTTTTATTCTAAAAAGCCGACTAATATTAAAAAGTTATTGTATCGAGGGATTGTTCGCCCGCGTCAGTTTTGGGAAGTTGTGCATGAATTTAATCTCATAGTGATTGTCATCCACTGTTGAGATTTGTGAAAAATCTATCGGCGGTAAATAGTCAGAATGACCTCAAGTGAGTACTCCGACTTACCTTGCCGATCATGAAGAAGCATGACGCAATGAGAGTATTCATCTGATTTCATGATATGGGATCTTCCATCTGTACAAGAAATCTTTTTGGCAGGTTTTGTGTTGCTTGGTATGATGTTTGAGTTCAATAGAATTGATTATATGCCTTTATAGAAATGAATCTTACTGGTCAATTATTCTACCCGATCAGACTGGGATTAATTTGAAGTTACCTGAGGTGCCTATTTTTTCTCTTCTTGCGTGCGTCAAAAGTTAATTAATCTAAACTTTTCCGTATTTGCTGCTGGATCAGAAGGAAAGAATACACTGCACTCGAGACGCGCTGTGAATACATCCGTGGAGCTCAGAATCGGCATCCATGCCTTATACGATCCCGAGCGCAGTGTATTCTTTTTTTCCTCTTTTTTAGTACCTTCGTTGTGTTGCCTAACTAACCAGCAATAGAATCAAGAGAAATCTGACATGAAATGTAAGCGTTTTAAGGGGATCATTACGTCATCCCAGATGGCTGTATTTATTTCAAGCACCTTTATGTTCTCTCAGGCTGCTGCGGTAGACTGTTACGATGTCATAACAGCACCAACTATTTTGACTCAGGATCTGACTTGTGAGTTGACGGCGGAAAATCCTATTGCCCTTACTATTGTTGGTCCGTTTGGAAGCTTGTCTATGAATGGCCGGCAGTTAAATTGCATATATGATAGTGAAGATGAAGACCAGTGGGCGGGCATACTAATTGAGGGAGCCTCAGGACTTGTTAATGGTGGTGGCATAGTCGGTTGCCCTGATGGAGTACATGTTAAGGGGGCTGGATCCCACAGTGTCAATAACATGGAAATATTAGACTTTGAAGACGATGGGGTATTGGTTGAAAGTGATAATAATCTTGTTTCAGGGAATCAAATAATTGGCCAGGGATTGGCGATTATTGGAGATGGAGTAGATGCAAATGGTCACTTTACGACCATAGTCGAGAATTATATTGAGGGGGCGGGCGATGAAGGTGTTGAAATTGACGGTGAATATGTGAAAGTTATTTCAAATCATATTGTTGGAAGTGGCCAAGATGGAGTTGAGGTCGATGCTGATTTTGCTGTCGTGAGGGCTAATATTTTAGAAAACAATGGCAGTGATGGGGTAGAAATAGTGGAAGATTTCTCATCTGTGTCACAGAATTATGTATTTGGCAATGTGGATGATGGTATAGAGTTTTCTGGTGGGTCTGATAATTTGGTATCTCAGAATATAGTCGTCAATAATGGAAGAGTGGGTGAAACTGATTCTGCAGGTATAATAATCAGTAATGTAGGTAGTATTAATAATACAATTTTTGGAAATATTGCATTTGGGAATATTAATTATGATTTAAGAGATGAATTTGATCCAGATTGTACCGGTAGTAATAGTTGGTTAGCTAATACGTTTGGTACTGCGGACCCACCATGTTTGAATTAAGTGAGTACACTAAAAGACGGAGGGGGAGAATACACTTCACTCGAAGCCGTGTGGAGCAGGGGCGCCAATTGCGAGTAAATAGGAATGTATTCACAGCATGTTGAGCGAGAAGAGTATTCTTTATTCCCGACTCAGTGGTATCTTTCTAAACAGAATTTACTTAAAATTATATGCATTTAAACTGTCGTTCCATTTTTTATAGAGTGTATGTGTATTTTTAAATCTGCGATTTAATTGTGTGCAATTAATATTGCTATTTGACTTCCGGCATGGTGATCTTCAAGTTCAAAAGCCCATTGCTTAATGAATTTAATCAAGGAAAATCTTGGGGCTCTCTATTGAGAGTAGGCGTATATCTTTAGATCAGCTATGGAGGTGCTGGCTCAATGGCCAGAAAACTACAGAACAAAATTGCTATAGTCACCGGTGGTAACGAGGGATGTGCCTACTGCTTCTTTTATGCCTCCAAGGCGGTTCACCCGCTATATTGCCGGAGTTGGTGCTAGTCACAATATTCGCGCTAACTGCTGGCAGCCAGGGCAGATACTCAATCAGACTGTGATCTCCTCCGAAGATAGGCATGTTTTTGCCAGCTTCCTTGAACCCGTGCAGATGTTGATGGGGCCTGGGTACCTCCGGATGTTGCCAATGCCTCGTCCTCCTGGCATCTGATGAGTCACGCTTTATTACTGCGGATGGCGGTACGGTAGTAAAGGTATGAGATACACTGGATGAAGGTAGTCTGTTCAAGCGGCGCATAGGGTTGAGCGTCTACCGAAGTCCAGCTGTCTATTTATAATGGGCGTCCTTTTTTTCCTCCGGGACCGATTATGCCAAGACCCAAGTCCACAGTCTCATTGGACGAGGTGCATTGGGGTGCACTAAAAACCCTGTTTCCCTACCTGTTGGAGTTCCGCAGGGCTGTTGTCTTGGCAATCCTGTGCCTGATTGGAGCCAAGGTAGCTGGGGTTACCCTGCCATTTATTCTTAAGCATATTGTTGATGATTTGGATAACGCTGGTGGTGTAGCCCAGGCTATAGCGCTGCCACTGGGGCTTTTGCTGGCCTATGGCGCAGTGCGTTTTTCCAGCACCTTATTCGGTGAATTGCGGGACACTATTTTTGGTCGTGTGACCGAGCGTGCCCAGCGCCGGGTGGGGTTGGAGGTATTTCAACATCTGCATAAGCTGGATTTGGATTTTCACCTGGAGAGGCGCACCGGCGGTCTGTCCCGGGATATTGAGCGTGGTAATATTGGCATCGGCTTTCTGATGCGCTTTATGGTGTTCAATATCGTACCTACCCTGGTGGAGATCGCCATGGTGGCGGGGCTCCTTTGGTGGAATTACAGCGGCGTATTTGCCCTGGTGGTTTTGGCGGCGGTTATTATTTATATCGGCTTCTCCGTGATGGCTACCGAATGGCGCACCCGCTTTGTGCGAGAGCTCAATGAGGCAGAATCCCAGGCCAGTAGCCGTGCCGTGGACAGCTTGCTAAATTACGAAACAGTCAAATACTTTGCCAACGAGCGGCACGAATCCAGCCATTATGATAAGGAGCTTGCGATTTGGGAGCGGGCCCGGCGCAAGAATCGCATATCCCTGTTTAGTCTGAATACCGGTCAGGCACTGATTATTGCCAGCGGCATGTGTGCTGCCATGGTGCTGGCAGCAGTTGGGGTAGCTAAAGGGCAGATGACTATCGGTGATTTTGTCCTGGTTAACGCCTTTATGATGCAGATCTTTATCCCACTTAATTTCCTCGGGTTTGTCTATCGGGAGATGAAGGGAGCCTTGGCAAATATCGAGAAAATGTTTTCCCTGTTGGTAGTAAAGCCTGCAGTGGCTGATCAATCCGAGGCCCCGAAGCTACAAGTGTCTGAAGGGCGTATCGAATTTGAGCAAGTGCGGTTCGGTTATAAGGACAATCGAGAGATTTTGTGCGGAGTGAGTTTCTCGGTACTACCATGCCAGAAAGTGGCCATTGTCGGTGCTAGCGGTGCCGGCAAATCCACCCTCTTTAAATTGTTATTCCGTTTTTATGATGCCCAGGAGGGCAGTATCCGTATCGATGGCCAGGATATACGCACGGTCACCCAGGAGTCTCTGCGCCGAGCGATTGGTGTGGTGCCCCAGGATGCGGTGCTGTTTAACCAGTCGATCAAGGAGAATGTGCGCTACGGTCGGGTAGACGCTACGGACGAGGATGTGATGGCTGCGATTCAACACGCCCATCTATCGAACTTTGTCGAGCAGTTGCCCCAGGGAATGGATACCTTGGTAGGGGAGCGTGGCCTAAAACTTTCCGGTGGAGAGAAACAGCGGGTGGCTATAGCTCGAGCGCTGCTCAAAAAACCACCAATTATGATTTTTGATGAGGCAACCTCCTCTCTGGATAGTCGATCAGAACGCAGCATTGTCGCCTCACTACAGGAGATCGCCCGCGAGCAGACCACCCTGGTCATCGCTCACCGCCTGTCTACGGTCGTGGATGCGGATACCATTCTTGTAATGGATCAAGGAAAGGTTGTTGAACAGGGCTCTCACAGCCAGTTACTGGAGCAGGAGGGCCATTACGCCATGCTCTGGCAGATGCAGCAGCAGGAGCGTACCGATGACGTAGAGGTTGCCATGCCCTAGTGCCCTATCTTGATAAATGTGTCCAGCCCGACTAATGTGGCGCCGATACAAAAAAACGATAGGCAGAGCGATATGACCATTCCTTTTCAGTCCTCCAAGATCGCTGCCGCACTGTTGGCGATAGCGCTGGTGGGCGGCTGTAGCGAAAACAAAGAGGCCGAAGAAGTCACTAAAGACGAGGCCGAGGCCCAGATTGTTGAGTCCGAGACTGTAAGCCCGCCTCCAGGACAGACTGTAGAGGATGCAGACAAGCGTTTTGATATCTACGTACCGGTAGAACTCACAGCCAACTTGAGCAGCTTGAGCAATAACCAGCGCAAGATGATTGGCTTGCTGATCGATGCCAGCCAGATAATGGATCGCTTGTTCTGGCTGCAGTCCTACGGCCCCGCAGAAGTACTGCTGCCGGAAATCGAAGACAGCCGTGCGCGCAAGTTTGCCGATATCAACTACGGCCCCTGGGATCGGCTCAATGACAATAAACCGTTTATTGTCGGCTATGGCCCCAAACCTCTGGGCGCCAACTTTTATCCTGCGGATATGACCCGTGAGGAGTTTGAAGATTGGGATCAGCCCGGTAAAGATGGCCTCTACTCTCTGGTCCGTCGTAACGATGCCGGCAAGCTGGAGCTGATTCCTTACAATAAGGCGTATAGTGCGGAATTAAAGAAGGCCGCTGATATCCTGCGCCAAGCTGCTGCACTGGCTGATAGCAAGGAGTTTGCACACTACCTGACCATGCGTGCCGATGCGCTGCTGACGGATAATTTCCGCCCCAGCGATATGGCCTGGATGGACATGAAGGAAAATGAGATTGATGTGGTAATCGGCCCTATCGAGAACTACGAAGACCAGATGTTCGCCTACCGCACCGCTTATGAGTCTTATGTACTGTTGAAGGATAAGGAGTGGAGTGAAAAGTTAGCCAAGTTTGCCGCGCTCTTGCCTGAGCTTCAGAAAGGCCTACCGGTTGAAGAAAAATACAAATCTGAAGAGCCGGGTACCGACTCCGACCTAAATGCATACGATGTGCTTTACTACGCAGGCCACAGTAACGCCGGCTCCAAGACCATCGCTATTAACCTGCCAAATGATGAAGAAGTTCAGCTGGCCAAGGGGACCCGCCGCCTGCAGCTGAAAAATGCCATGCGCGCTAAGTTCGACAAGATCCTGGTGCCGATCAGCGATGTGCTGATTGCCCCTGACCAGCGCAAGCACATTACTTTCCCTGCCTTCTTTGCCAATACCATGTTCCATGAAGTGGCCCACGGTCTCGGTATCAAGAAAACTGTTAATGGCGGGGAAAATGTGCGTACAGCTTTGAAGGAGACCTCCTCCTCTTTGGAAGAGGGTAAGGCGGATATTCTCGGCTTGTATATGGTCACTCGCCTGCATGAGAAAGGTGAGATCGAAGATGGCGAACTGATGGATAACTACGTTACCTTCCTTGCCGGGATCTTCCGTAGTGTGCGCTTTGGCGCCGCAAGTGCGCACGGCAAGGCGAATATGGTGCGTTTCAATTTCTTCAAGGAGCAGGGCGCATTTACCCGTGACCCAAAAACTGGACAGTACAGCGTAGACTTCGAGAAGATGCAGCAGGCAATGACCAACCTGTCGCGGCTGATCCTCACCATCCAGGGCGATGGCAATTACGAAGAAGCCAAGGCTCTGCTGGCCAAGCAGGGTGTGATTGGCCCAGAACTTCAAGCGGACTTGGATCGACTGGCAGAGGCGAATATCCCTGTGGATGTTACCTTTATCCAGGGGAAAGAAGTGCTTGGCCTCAAATAATAAAAAAGGGTGCCCACCCGAAAAGCCCGGCTCCGCCGGGTTTTTTTTGCTAAAAATTTAAGTTTCGAAGTTGCTCTTCTAAATCATTTACATCAATTTTATCGCCCTGCAGACCCCATTGTTCGGTGTAAACGGGCATTAAAATAGTAATTTTTAGAGGTGCCTTTAATATGTCCCTTTGTTTATTGCCGTCGTATCGTATTTACTATTAAAAATAGTGAGTTTTCACTTTGATACAATGTAAAAAGGCAGTTACCGATATAAAAAATATTTTTTGGCACGAGAGTGTGGCTCATATTTTATATGTGGGTACACAAGGGTCTCCAGTTTGGCGTTAAGGCCCCGGCTTGCTTTATGGGAGCATTACTTTTAAATCGGCGAAGTGGTGAAAGATATACCACTGGGTCAGAAGGAAAGAATACTCTGCACTCGAGACGCGCTGTGAATACATCCCTGTAAGCTCCTAATCGGCATCCATGCCCCATACGGTCCCGAGCGCAGTGTATTCTTTTCTTCCCCCTTTTTAGTACGTAGGCTACAGCGGTTTAATAGTCTATCGGAGGTGAGTGAAATATCAGCTACTTCATTGGTGGCGGCGCTGGTCGATAAAAATAATACGATTTTTGCCCCCCGATTTACGTGGCTTTTTTAGGGTTGATAGTTCGATACTATGTACTCATAGTATGTAGGATTTGTATCCACTGCGCTAAAAGGAGTGTCTGGATTCTAGTAAAAATGGGAGACCCCCCAGCTTTGCTGGGGAGGCACGCATAGTTTGACAGTTCCAGA
>NZ_JBGMEK010000108.1:0-10600 GCF_041447265.1 Microbulbifer epialgicus | reverse complement strand
GGAACTTAAATTCCTAAGAATATTGGACAATCGCTTATTCAATCGTACATCGCCCATAACTTGATTTTTCACTTCGTCCATGACCCAGTCCTGCATAATTACCCATCCAAATCTGTAGCTCTTACTATGCCAAAACTGTAACTCATTGATTTTTATAATAAAACTGGAAAAACTTGTGTATAAAACTTAGCGCTTGTGTCGGGAGGATTTCATTGAATATGGGGCCGCGCGCTGCTCGGCAAAATGTACAATGGTTTTGGGCTGAATTCCCTCAATGAGTTCAACCAGGGCATCGTAATCGCAAGCCACATTCAGCTCACGGAACCCAATGTTCAGTCCTGTCAGATCCCACCAGCATTGCAGACGAACTGCAAGATTCTCAATAGGGGTTAGCGAAGTCACACCCAATTCATCATCAATGCGTCGCCGTGAGAAATTATCAACAATAGTTACTTCATACCCCTGGCGAGATAAAAACAATGCTGTTGGCCATCCGCAAAATCCGTCCCCACCCAGTACCACTATGCGGGATTTCTCTGTCGTCCGCATATTTCTCTCCCCGTTGGATCAGATGGAAAATTTAATGCCAGATACCCCCGTTGCATGACTTTAAGGATATACAAAACCTGCAGAATTACAGATCGCAAATGCCTGGCCTCAGAAGTGGTGCTGGTTGGCGACTTTATGAACCGTACCAAGATTCCCTTGATTTACGCCACCGCTCCATTGCATGATCCATTCAGACCTCAAGGGAGAGGAGTTCGACCCAGGTGATCAACAACCTGAATAAACGTGTATTGATACTCGGCGGCTACGGAAATTTTGGCGCGCGTATTGCGCAGATGCTGAATTCGGAACCCGATATCCAATTGATTATTGCCGGACGCAACAAGGGGCTGGCAGACCGATGTGCGGAACAGCTCGGCGGCCTCGCTGAGGGATTGCGCCTGGAACGGGACTCCATCAACCTCACCGCACAGTTAAAGGCATTACACCTGGACCTGCTGATCCACTGCGCCGGCCCCTTCCAAAATGAAAGTGATTACCGGGTTGCCAAAGCCTGTATCGAATCCCGCACCCCTTATATCGATATTTCTGATGCGCGCCGCTTTGTGTGCGATTTCCACCGCCTATCTCCCGCTGCAGAGGCCGCAGGGATTGCCATGGTATCCGGCGCCAGCAGCCTGCCCGGCCTGAGCTCTGCCGCCCTTACCGAAATTCAGCGGGAGCTTCCGGTAATCCACACCGTAGATATCGCTATAGCGCCAGCACACCGCATAGAGCGCGGGCTGGCCACAGTGCGCGCTGGTTTCGAATTCCTGGGACACAGTTTCCCGCAACTGCAGGATGGCCACTGGCGCGAGTCCTTCGCTGGTAAGAACCTGCGCCCCGTGACTCTGGCCCACCCCGTGGGCAAGCGCTGGCTGTGCGACTTCGATGTACCAGACTTGGAGCTGTGCCCCAAATATTTCCCCAGTGTGCGCAATGCGCGTTTTGCCACAGGGCTGGAACCTTTCATGCTACAGGCTGGCTTATCCGCCTGTGCCCAACTGGCGCGCCTGCACCTGCCGGCAACCAGCACGCGCCTAGCTAAGCTTGGGCACAAACTCACTCCACGCTGGCCCGGTGGCACTCCCCACGGCGGCATGATTGTGCGCGCAGAAGGAGAAAACCAACACGGCGAAACCGCCACTCGCCAGTGGCAAATTCTCGGACTGAACGGCGACGGCCCCTGGATTCCGGCGGCCCCTGCCGCGGCCATGGCACGTAAGTTCTTTACGAGCAATGCACCAGGGGTGGGAGCTCACGCCTGCTGGCAGCTTCTCAGCTTGGACGACATCCTGATGGAGCTGAACGATTACTCCATTGTCACGGCTATTGAAACGTGTTCCCGGGAGCGCATGCTGGCTCTGAGGAGTCTCTAAGCGGTCTGTTTAACCGCAGATCGTGGCAACATAGCGGCAAAGTATCTGCGAATGATCTAGGTTCAGTATCGGAACTCACTGTAACGACACTGAGCCTCACTTCCTATGATCATCTCCAGTGCCTGGCGTGCCTACGCCAGTAGGAACGGAATCAAGCGCGCGATCATCCCCGTGACTGCCCTGGTTCTAACACCTGTCTTCTTGGTGCTCACCTTCTCCGCAAGCGCTTGGTGGTTAATCGCATTAGCGGCAAGCCTGTTTTTCGTATTTCTGGGCCTCTACGATATATACCAGCGACAATGGACTCTCACCCGAAACTTTCCGGTGGCCGCACGTATCCGCTGGATGTTCCTGAATCTGCGACCCTATTTTCGCGCCTACATTGTTGAAGGCGACGAAGAGGGCAAGCCGTTTAGTTATGAAGCACGCCGGTTAGTCAATGCCCGTGCTGAAGGGGTTTCCGCAATGCATCCATTCGGCACAGAGCAAGATGTCTACTCTGGGGAGCAAATGTGGCTGACACATTCCATAACCCCGGCAAAAAAAGCGGATATTAATGCCCGGATCAAAGTCGGCACTAATCAATGTTCGAAGCCCTACTCCGTGTCCCTTCTGAACATTTCCGCCATGAGTTTCGGCGCCCTATCCGCCTCGGCAATTGAGGCTCTAAATAAAGGGGCTGCAATAGGCGGTTTTTATCATGATACCGGAGAAGGCGGGATCAGCCCCTACCACCGCAAACACGGTGGTGACCTGGTATGGGAATTGGGCTCAGGTTATTTTGGCGCACGTAAAAACGACGGCACTTTCGATCCCGACCTTTTTCGTGAAGCTTGCGATGATCAAGTCAAAATGACGGAAATTAAATTGAGCCAGGGCGCCAAACCTGGCCATGGTGGCGTATTGCCGGGCGCAAAAGTGACCCAGGAAATCGCTTCCACCCGCAAAGTTAAACCGGGGGAAGATTGTGTCTCGCCCCGCGCCCACTCGATGTTTTCCACCCCTATTGAAATGATGCAGTTTGCTGAACAGATGCGTACTCTATCCGGCGGCAAACCGGTAGGCATTAAACTTTGTGTAGGGCACATCCATGAGGTCATGGCAATTATGAAGGCCATGCACGAAACGGGAATACTGCTTGACTTCATCGTAGTGGACGGCTCTGAAGGCGGCACCGGCGCGGCTCCACTTGAACTCTCCAATCATGTGGGCATGCCTCTACTGGAAGGGCTGATTGTTGTACGCAATGCGCTTGTGGGTTCAGGGCTGCGTAACAAAATACGCTTAGCCGCCAGTGGAAAAGTCTATTCCGCATCCGGACTGGCCGAGTGCCTGGCAGTTGGTGCTGATTGGTGTAACGCCGCGCGCCCTTTTATGTTTTCCATCGGCTGTATCCAATCCCAGCGCTGTCATACGGATACCTGCCCCACTGGCGTCACCACCCAGGACCCCAAACGGCAGCGCGGCTTAGTAGTGGATGTACAGAGCAAGCGGGCAGCGGCATTCCATGCAAAAACTCTAGAGGCTCTAGGGGATATCGTCGCGGCAGCCGGCCTAACCGACCCTCGTGACCTGAAGCCCTACCACCTGTATCACAATATCAATGCCGTGGAGACCCTGCCCATCCACCATGTCTGGCACTTTCTTGAGGAAAACTCTTTGATTGATGCGCCGGAAGACACCCCCTATAGACGCTGGTGGCTTGCCGCCCAGGCAGACTCTTTCCAACCGGCGATCCATCTTGAGCATGGGCTCGACAAAGAAATCCGGCGGATTTCAGGTTAGCCAGTTCCCATTGCCGCAACCCATATTTGTGGAGATCACCATGAAGACCGTTTCCGAGGTTATTGTCGACACCCTGGTCAAGGCCGGTGCAAAACGCTGCTATGGCATCGTCGGCGATACCATCAATCATTTTACCTCCGCCGTACGTACTTCAAGTCTTGAGTGGATACACGTGCGACATGAGGAAGTAGGTGCCTTTGCCGCTGGGGGAGAGTCCTACTTGAGCGGCGAGTTGAGTATATGTGCTGGCACCGCGGGTCCTGGTAGCCTGCACTTTATTAACGGCATTTTTGAAAGCCATAGAAATGGAGCGCCGGTATTGCTGGTCGCCACCTGCATTGATCGCGCCGAGCAGGGGCTTGGCTATCCGCAAGATGTCGATCAAAGAAAACTCTACGAGCAGTGTTCTGTTTTTTGCGAGGTGCTGGCAGACCCCAACCAGGCTCGTCGCATTTTCAGCCAAGCTGCACAGACCGCCCTCAACCATCGAGGCGTGGCAGTTGTGGTCGTCAGTGGCGATATGTTTAAAACCAAAGTGAAAGATTCAGTCCCCTGGTCTGTACATCGCCCCCAGTGGCTGACGCGTCCTTCAGATCAGGAACTGGATGCGCTGGCAGAAAAAATCAACCAGGCAAAGAACATCACTATTTACGGCGGTATCGGCTGCCGCAACGCCCATGAAGCTGTGGTAAAACTCGGCCAGCATCTGGCTGCTCCGATAGTACACACCACCAAATCCAAGGAGTTCCTGGAATACGACAACCCATACAATGTGGGTATGAACGGTATCCTCGGAAATCCTGCTGGCTATCGTGCAGTCCAAACCTGCGACCTATTGCTATGCCTGGGCAATGACTTTGCTTATACCCAGTTCTACCCGGAAAAAGCCACCATTATCCAAGTGGATATCGAACCTTCGCACCTGGGTCGACGTACGCCGGTAGATATGGGGCTGGTTGGCGACGTGAATACCACCATTGAAGCCCTGATGCCAAAGTTAAAATCACGCACGGATAAAAACTTTCTCGATGATCTATGCGAGCGCTACCAAAAAGACCTGGAGCAAATGCAGGGTCGCGGCCATGAACCCGACCCCAAGCTGATTCACCCCCAGTTTGTGGCACAGACACTCGACAAGCTGGCAGACGAGGACACCGCATTTACCGCGGATGGTGGCTCTCCCATGGTGTGGCTGCTGCGCCAGTTGCGCGCCAACGGCAAGCGATCATTCCTCACCAGCCTGTCTCACGGCACCATGGCTAACGCCTATCCGCAGGCACTGGGCATGGCCAAAGCCAACCCCGGCCGTCAGGTGATTGCCATGTGCGGTGACGGCGGCATGACCATGTTGATGGGGGATCTACTTACCCTGGTCCAGGAAAAAATACCGCTCAAGCTACTGGTTTTTAATAACCACTCCCTGGGTTTTGTGGAAATGGAACAGCGCATCGAGGGATTACTGGACAGTTTCACTGGCCTAAAAAATCCCGACTTTAGCCGTATGGCGGAAGTGATCGGCATCACTGGCGAAACCGTTAAAGAAGCCGGTGAATTGGAGGCCGCTATGAAACGCTGGCTGGCGGTGAAGGGCCCCGCCCTGCTCGACGTAACCGTAAACCGGCTGGAATTGGTGATGCCACCGGAAGTCACTGCCCAACAGGTATCCTCAACTGCCCTGTTTGGGCTCAAAGCCATTCTCAATGGGCGTGCCGATGAAGTGGTCGACTTGCTAAAAGATAACTTCCTGAAGTAGGCCGGCGTTATCGCGATGCTCTGTCTGCGGGAAAAAACTCTATTTTTCACCCCACCGCAGTTTTGGGTAAGTGCCTAAGGGGCAGGAAGCCATGCACAAACTTGGAGAAAAAGTCCCCAACTCTCTGCTGGCACTTCTCGCCAGTGGAGAAATCGTCAGCAACAGCGCTCCTGGGCGCGTAGCGGCACGTCTCGAGGAGGAGCTGGCACTTCGCCGCATTGACTTAATCACCACTGTCTCCAGTGACGATGCCAGCGCCATGCTGCGGGCCAACCCCGCAATCCAGTGCCTGCTGTTGAACTGGGAGCTACCCGGTGACGGCGACTACCCCGCTCTGGACGTGTTGGAACAACTGCGTGCGCGCAACCTCCAATTGCCGGTCTTTTTACTCGCCGACCGCGAGACAGTTGGCAATATGCCGCGCCGTGCACTGGAACTGGCCAACGATTTTATCTGGATGCTGGAAGATACTCCCACCTTTATCAGCGGGCGCATCCAAGGAGCCATCGAGCGCTATCGCCACGCAGTATTGCCGCCGATGTTTTCCGCCCTCACTCATTTTGCCCGCGTGCATGAGTATTCCTGGCACACACCGGGCCATACCGGTGGCACCGCCTTTTTAAAATCTCCCGCCGGCCGCGCCTTCTACGATTTCTTCGGCGAAAATATGCTGCGCTCGGATCTGTCTATCTCCGTAACCGAGCTGGGATCGCTGCTTGATCACACAGGGCCTATCGCTGCGGGCGAACACTACGCAGCCCAGGTTTTCGGTGCAGACCGCACCTACTATGTCACCAACGGTTCCTCCACTTCCAACCGAGTGATAGTGATGGCTTCCGTTACCCGCGGGCAACTGGCACTGTGTGATCGCAATTGCCACAAGTCGATTGAACATGCGATCACCATGTCCGGTGCCGTTCCGGCCTACCTGGTGCCACTGCGCAATCACTACGGCCTGATTGGCCCAATACCGCCTGAGCAATTGACCAAAGGAGCGGTAGACCAGGCTATCCAAGAGAATCCCCTTTCAAAAATGGCAGATAGCCAGCGGGCGGTTCATGCAGTGATTACCAATTCCACCTATGACGGCCTCTGTTATAACGTGCGTAGGGTGGAAGAGTTGCTGGGAGAGTCGGTGGACCGCCTGCATTTTGACGAGGCTTGGTACGCATATGCGCGGTTCAATCCGATATACCGGGATCGGTTTGCCATGTACGACAGCGACGATCCGCAGCCCAACCTGAAACCCACCAAGTTCGCCACCCAATCCACGCACAAACTACTTGCCGCGCTTTCCCAGGCTTCCATGATACATATTCGCGATGGGCGCAGTCCTATCGAGCACGGGCGCTTTAATGAGGCGTTTATGCTGCACGCCTCAACATCTCCGCTCTATTCCATTATGGCCTCCAACGACGTCAGTGCCGCCATGATGGATGGCCCTGGCGGCACTGCCTTAACCGGTGAATCTATTGCCGAAGCCGTGGCTTTCCGCCAGGTACTGGCGCGTCTAAAGAGGGAGTATGAAGACAAAGGCGAGTGGTTTTTTGATGGCTGGCAACCGGATCGGGTAACCGATCCCAGTAGCGGACACAATTATGCATTTCACGCGGCTCCCGCTGAATTGCTGTGCAAAGAAGCTGCCTGCTGGCTGCTAGATCCAGGTGAGTCCTGGCACGGGTTCGGCAATCTGGAAAAAAACTATTGCATGCTAGACCCGATCAAGGTTTCCATCACCACTCCCGGCATGCAGCGCAATGGTGAGCTGGATAAATGGGGCATACCGGCCAGCATTATCAGTAAATATCTTGATAATCTAGGGATCATCGTAGAGAAAACTACAGACTTCACCATCCTGTTCCTGTTTTCTGTCGGCATTACCAAAGGCAAGTGGGGCACTTTGGTTAACGCCCTACTCGCTTTTAAACGGGATTACGACGCAAACCATCCCCTCAGCCAATGCCTGCCAAACCTGCTAAAAAAATATCCAACCTATGGCGATATTGGCCTTCGCGATCTGGCCCAAAAAATGTTTGCCGGCATGAAAAAGCTGCGCAGCACCTCAACAATGTCAGCGGGTTTTTCCGCCCTACCCGGTGCAGACTGCAGCCCCGTCCAGGCCTATGAAGCTTTGGTACGCGGGGATGTGGAAATGCTGCCACTGAATCAGCTGGCCGGGCGTACGGTGGCAACTGGTGTAACTCCCTATCCGCCCGGTATTCCCCTGCTGATGCCAGGTGAAAATTTTGGCACTGCGGATAGCCCTGCCCTGCAATACCTGCAGGTACTGGAATCCTTTGATCGCGAGTTTCCCGGTTTCGGCCACGACAATCACGGCGTGGAAGTCCGTAATGGGCGCTACCATATCTACGCCCTGCGTAGGGAGGTGGAGCCATAACCCAGCCCGCCAGTGATCAGAATAAAATCAGCCTGCTACCAGCCACACTGATGGTGGCAGGCAATATGATGGGCTCCGGGGTTTTTATGCTACCAGCCAATTTGGCAGTAGTGGGCAGCATATCCCTGATAGGCTGGCTGGTAACTGTTGTCGGCGCTGTAGCCCTGGCATTGGTTTTTGCACGCCTCGCCGCTTTACATCCGGCCGCTGGCGGCCCTTATGCGTATGCACGCAAAGCCTTCGGTGACTATATCGGTTACCAGACCAACCTGGTTTACTGGTTGGCAAATGTTATTGGCAATGTTGCCCTGATAACTGCCGGGCTGGGCTATATCACCCATTTCTTCCCCCCCCTCAAAGACCCCCTTACTTTTGCCCTGGCCCAGGTAGCACTAATTTGGCTGCTCACTTACGCCAATATACTGGGACCGCGTACTGTAGGGCGAATCCAGTCCCTAACCACCAGCCTGGTACTAATCCCGATCCTGGGCACAGCCATTTTTGGCTGGTTCTGGTTTGATAGCCAGATCTTTAGTTCAAGCTGGAACGTGTCCGGCAAGAGCAATGTCAGCGCAGTAATGACCACTCTCACCTTCACCCTGTGGGCCTTTATCGGTGTTGAAACTGCCTCCGTATCTGCTGCTGTCGTTAAAAATCCTGCTCGAAATGTGCCTATCGCAACGGTGGGTGGCGTACTGATTGCATCGGTGGCTTATGTGTTGAGTTCATCAGTCATTATGGGAATGGTCCCCAATCAAGAACTGCTGACCTCCTCCGCGCCGTTTGCGGACGCTGCCCGTCTGGCACTGGGCAACACCGCGGCAAATATAGTTGCGATATGTGCAGCTATTGGCTGTATCGGTTCTCTTGGCGGTTGGATTCTCCTGGTGGGGCAATCTGCTAAAGCCGCATCCGACGATGGACTGTTTGCCAGCATTTTTGCAAAAACCAACAATAAGGGCATGCCTTCTGCGGGCCTCACACTGGTAGCAATACTAATGTCACTGCTGGTGCTCATTACTATTTCTCCCAGCGCCAGTCAGCAGTTTGGCAAGATCGCGTCAGTGGCTGTGATTATGACGCTATTGCCCTATATCTATTCTGCGGTGGCACTTAAGATTCTCGCATACGGCAAAATGCCACAGCGTGAATACAGCCTATTCACCATTATCTTGCTTATCGCCGCCGTCTATTGCTTGATCGCGTTAGTTGGATCAAACGCCCAGCAAACACGTTGGTCTTTAATTTTTGTCATTACTACCGTAATTTTTTATGCTCTGATTTTAAATCGCCGGCGCAGTGTGGAAGAAAAGCACTTGCTACCCGGCGGTCCCGAACCCACATGGGTACACTACTTTACCCTTGCCATCACCATTGGTGTGCTGTGCATTTTTTTCTGGATGTCGGTTGGGCAACACAAAAATCTAGAACTGCGTCTGCGGGCACCGCAACCCATAGAGCGACTGATTCATTCAGAACATAAAATGAGCGAAAGCTCTTACCTCAGAGAAAAACCTGCTGGATAATCTTTGCCGTCTTATCCGCTATGCCAGGCGAAATAGACTCTCTGTTCCCGGCTATATTCAAAATTTCTGGCTTCACAGAATTTATAAAACCACGGATCTCTGCAATGCAATCTCGCGATGGATTCACTAAAATATAAGGCTTGCCCAAATTTTGGCAGTAATTTAGAGTGAGGGCGGTTCCATCACTATTAGGTAGCGTCGCGAGAATCAGAGTTGCATCAGAATTCTCAACATTCTGCCTGGTGCGCTCCCTATACTTTGCCGAATGACTTTCTACCAGCCCATAAGATTTCAGCATCTCCGGTCGAGCACCCTCTTCCGTCAAATAACCCAATGGCGCCCAGCCCCCGGTAGAAATTCCCACACGCCTGGCGCCATCCAACCCACCAATATCAGCGCCCGTCTGCCCGCCACTGATAATTTTTTCCGGCCAATACATCAATTTACCCTTCCTCCGGACTTGGGTGTCTATAAATGATTCCATGAATGACGGTTAACATACTGTGCATGTGAAGCCGAACCGAGTCAACTGATGCCAGTCCAAATTGATTATCTTGTTACCACACATTTATTCGCTTGTAGCCAAGCGTGCAGCGAGCCCCAGAAAAACAACACCCAAAAAACCATCAACGTGATGGCCTATTTTAAAATTACTGCCAATAAATGAGCCCAACTTACTAAACCAAAATGAAAGAGTAATATTAATTACCAGCGCTATAATACTAAGCAGTGCCCCTAAAATAAAAAACTGTGTCGTTAAATCATAATCATCATTGACAAACTGTGGAAGAAACAAACTAAAAAATAGCAAAGCCTTCGGATTCATTATATTGTTTAGAAAGCCTCGGCTAACCATTTGTATTGGACTTAGAGAAATATCTTCACTAGAAATGACTTTATTAACTCTGGTTTTCAACCACGACCTTAGCAGATTAACTCCTAACCAAGATAAATACAGGGCGCCGATGGCCTTTATTACGATTACTATAGGTGGTATCGCTTGCAATACCTGCCCTAACCCGAAAGTATTAACCCGGCGGACAAATAGTTCAGTTATGCTGCGTACCTAATTGATTCGTGTCGGAAGTAGGCTGCTACACGCGCGGGCTTCTTTTGTAACATTCTCATGTGAGAAAGCACTTTCCTTTTTAGCTTCTCCTTGGATCGGGCTGGCATGCCACTGTGAACGCCCCCTTTAAGGTCGCAATTCAAA
>NZ_JBGMEK010000107.1:0-10708 GCF_041447265.1 Microbulbifer epialgicus | reverse complement strand
TCCGTGCAATTTCTGCTATAGACTCTGATTTCTTCCAAAGCTTTACGGCAGTTCGGCGTTTCTCTTCCTGCGCGGAAGCGGGTAATTTTCTTGCATCAATAATATCCATTTGGGTATTATACAGAACTATAGAGCCACCGGGTTAATAATAAATCCCCCAAACCCCAAATAAAGGAAAACTAAGGCTCCCCCCTTTCCATCAGAAGACGATTATTATATGCGAACACACAAAAAAGCCGGGCATAGCCCGGCTTTATGCTGCTAGCAGTATCTATTGAGCTATGTGCGCTTAACTGACTCCACCCAGGCAGCCACACGGCTTTCCAGAACCGGTACCGGTAGGGCGCCGCCACCCAGAACGGTATCGTGGAAACCGCGGATATCGAACTTATCACCCAATTGCTCTTCAGCCTGCTTGCGCAGTTCCTGAATCTTCAACATACCAATTTTGTAAGCGGTAGCCTGGCCCGGCCATACCAGGTAGCGACGCACTTCGGAGCGCACGGCAGTTTCGGGAATCGCGGAGTTCTCCAGGAAGTACACTACGGCTTCCTCCTCACTCCAGCCCTTGGCGTGCATACCGGTATCCACTACCAAGCGGATCGCGCGCCACATCTCAGCGGTCAGGTGGCCAAACAGGTTGTAGGGGTCCTCAAAGGCTCCCATTTCCTTGGCCAGTTTTTCAGAGTAAAGCGCCCAACCCTCCACATACACCGTGAAATGTGCCTGGGTGCGGAACTGTGGGATCCCCTCCAGTTCCTGTGCGATGGAGATCTGCATATGGTGGCCGGGGTTGCCCTCATGGTAAGCCACGGTCTCCATATCGGTAGTGGAGTAGGCGCTCATATCGGACAGGTGCGCATAGTAGATGCCCGGACGGGAGCCGTCTGGGGTGCCAGGATAGTAGTGTTGGGCACCGCCATCCTGCTCGCGGAAGGACTCCACACGCTTAACCACCAGCTCGGCCTTGGGCAGTAAGCCGAAGTATTGCGGCAGTTTCTTGGAGATATTGTCGAGGAAGGCTGTTGAGTCATCCAGGTAGCCTTGGCGGCCTTCGTCGGTATTCGGGTAGTAGAACTGACCGTCTTCACGGATGAACTTGAAGAACTCCTGCAGGTTGCCCTCGAAACCCACCTGCTTCTTGATCGCCTCCATCTCACCGCGGATGCGCGCCACTTCCTTGAGGCCGATATTGTGGATTTCATCGGCGGTCAGGCTGGTGGTGGTGGTATTAGCGAGGCGCTGGTTGTAGTAGGCCATACCGTTCGGCAGGCTGCTGGCCCCCTTGGGCTCTGCAGATGCTTTCTCTACATCTTTCTTCAGCCAAGCAATCAGGGTTTCGTAAGCGGGCAGGAACTCGCTTTCCAGAGCCTTGCGGGCATCTGCGGTCAGCTTGTCAGCCTGCTTCTGGTCAATCTTACCGGCTTCGAGCAGCTCAGCGATCTTGCCCTTGGCGCCGGCCCACAGGGGGGCGTCTTTGCCATCGGTAAAGGGAGCGCCATCAATCAGTTTATTGGACTGCTCGATCGCACCCTCGTAAGCGAAGCGCGGTGGGCGGATACCCTCTTTAGAGGACTGCTCTGCGCGCTCACGCAACTGGTTGATAGCATGGGAAATACCGCCGATACGGGCAATATACGCCTGCATATCCTCGATATTGTCCACCTTGTGGAAATTCAGCAGGAAGTTCGGCAGCTGTGACTGCACACCGCCCATCTGCTCAAAGATATAGCCGTGACGTTTGAAAGGCTCTGCAGCCTTGGCCTGTTCGAACTGGTAAATCCAGATATCGTAGGAAGTTTTGCCTTCCTGGCTCAGCTTTTCGTAGTCAAAATTCTTCTTGAGTTCCGCAACGGCCTTTTCCTTCCAGGCCAGCTGGCGCGCCTCGGCGGCTTCGCTCATATCGTCGATCTGGTCGTACTGCTCCTTGCGGCCGAGATAGGATAGCTGCATGGGACTGAACTGCAGCTGCTCTTCATAGCGCGCATCCAGCCATTCCGTCAGGCGCTTGGTCTCAGCCACCGCATCAATGGTTACATCAGCCACCGCATCAATGGTTACAGGGGCTTCGGCAACGGCACTTTGAGCTTTGTCGGCATTCGCTCCCGCCTGAGCGGTCTTATCGCCCTGACAGCCCGCGAGGATAGCGACAGCCAGCAGGCTGGGAATCAAAGGGTTGTTCAGCTTAATCGGCATTTTCCTATCTCGGTCAAAAGTTGTACAAAAAAACGCCGCTAACTTTGACACGAAATCTTTGAACTGTCGATTCGAGCTCTTTCAAACGCCATATCTGTGCGTTGAGCCGTGGGAGAAGAGGCTATTTCACCTCAGTAAATGGAGTTATCTTGGTCCCGTGTTAGCGCCCCGCGAATCCGCGGTGCTACTCTCGCTCCTGGGCACATCTTCTCGCAGTATTCGCAGCTCTCTCTGCGGGAAGGGAATAGTTAGTCCAGCCTCTTCCAGCGCCGGCTTAAGGCGCTCCATCAGCTCCCAGTACACACTCCAGTACTGGTCAGTTCCAGTCCATGCCCGCAACTGCAGGTCCACAGAACTATCGGCCAGTGCACGCACCGCATAACTGGGCTCCGGTTTAGCGAGAATTCGTGGCTCCTCCTCTACCAGCTTGCGCAACACTTCCAAACCGGCCTCTATATCATCCCCATAAGCGATGCTCGCCACTATCTCAATACGGCGGGTCTTATTGCGGCTGAAGTTAGTAAGTGCCCGCCCCCAGATCACGCTGTTGGGAACACTGACATGCAGGCCGTCTGGGGTATCCAGCTCGGTAGTGAAAAGACCTACCTCGCGCACGGTTCCCAGAGCCTGGTCGAATTGAATAACATCACCTACACGGAATGGACGGAGCCCCAACAGGATAAATCCTGCGGCGATATTCTGCAGGGTATCTTTTAGCGCCAAGCCCACTGCCAGCCCTGTGGCGCCGAGCAGGGCGATCAGGCTGGTGGTGTTGATACCAAAGATATCCAGTACCACCAGCGCTCCGACAATATAAATCGCCCAGGTAGTGATATTGCGCAATACCGGCACCAGGGTGGCATCGAGGCGGCTGGGCAGGCGCGCAACGGCACGGCGAGCCAAGTGCGCCGCAACCAGAGTCAACGCAATCACCAATAAAGCGGCCCCCAGGCGCAGAAGGCCGGTGATCACCAGGGGCCAGTATTCGGTAACCAGATTATCCGGATTCATGGGCGCCTTCCTGGTGAGCGTGGCGCACTCACCCCCTGCTGTTACCCCCCTACAAAAGCCCCGCACCCTCCGCCTCGTTTACACAGCGTTGGTGGGCGGGGCAGGATTGCAGGTGATCGTTCACCATTCCTGTTGCCTGCATATGGGCATACATAATGGTAGAGCCTACGAAACTGAAACCGGCTTTTTTGAGCGCTTTGCTCATAGCATCAGATTCTACCGTACTGGCAGGTACCTGCTTGAGGGAGGCCGGTCGATTCACTATCACGCGGCCATCAGTAAATTGCCACAGGAACTCCGATAGGGATTGCCCCTTTTCTCGCAAAGCCAGGGTGGCGCGAGCATTTTTTACTGCGGACTCCACTTTCAGGCGGTTGCGAATAATGCCCGGATCCAGTAGTAACTTTTCCACTTTTTTGGGTGTATAGCGCGCGATTTTTCCCACATCGAAATCATCAAACAAGCGGCGGTAATTTTCCCTTTTATTCAAAACTGTAATCCAGGAAAGTCCGGCCTGGGCACCTTCCAACAATAGGAATTCGAACAGGGTTTTATCATCTGTAACCGGACGCCCCCACTCCTCGTCATGGTATTGCTGATACAATGGCGTTGACAGACACCAACCGCAGCGCTTCTCCTCCATTATCGACTCCTAAAAAATTGCCATTAATACAATAAAACCAAAAATCGGGAGATGAATCATTGGATACTGGCGTTTGGTAGATACTGAGGTGGGGCGCTAATGGGCGCCCGAGAAAAAGTAATACTGAATTAATTGCAAAACCAGTAATAAGGCGACCAAAATAAAAATAATATTACCGCGATTCACTTTGACTCCAATAAATTTTGCTGTACTAACCAATCACGACATTCGCATAACATAGTATCCAATGCCACCTGTGATTGATAATCGAGTTCGCGTTCTGCCTTGGAGCTGCTGGCTACAACCCGGCGTGTAACCAGGGTAGCCTTTTCCGGGGTAATGACCGGCTCATTGCCGCTCACTCGCGACCAGAGATCAGAAAACCAGGCAATAGACTGAATAACAAAGGCGGGAGTAGTACGCTTGGGCACAGGCTTGTGTAACAACTCGGCTATTTTTCCGAAAAATTCCAGGAAGCTCGCATCAGTACCAGCGAGAATATAATTTTCTCCGCAGCGACCCTTTTCCACTGCATTAATATGTGCCCGCGCTACAGCGCCAGCATGGCAAAAAGAACCCCAACCAGGAGGCACTCCCGGTAACTGGTTTTTATCTATCAGAAAAAAAGTCTGAGCCCAGCTGGAAGTATCGTATTTACCCACAATTGCACAGGGGTTGAGAAATACCGCATCAAGCCCCTGATCAATTTCCTTGCGTACGGCAATTTCCTCTCGCTTCTTGGTATATAAGTAATGATGACGAGGATCATCAGCCAGTTTTGCACTCTCCTCCGTGATCTTATCTTTGTGGTAGCCGTAGGCAGAAATAGAGCTGGTGACTACCATACGCCCTACATTTTTTTCCCTAGCCACTTTAGCAATATTTGCTGAACCCTCGACATTGTCTCTCCATTGCTGGACATTGCCACCGCGCCACATACTGGTGTTAGCAGCCATATGGAACAGAGCATCGACATTGTCTGGGATAGCCGAGCGAAGAGAGTCGAGGTCTTCCAACGAGGCCTCTACCAATTCCGCCCCCATAGAGCGCAACATATCCGTATTTGAGGTTCGCCGGTGCATGGCGGTCACCCGCCAGCCATCGTCAACCAGCTGCTCCACCAGATTGGCACCGAGGAAGCCACTGCCCCCCGTTACAAACGCATGTTTCATAAATCCACCGGATGATTAGTTATCGTTATTCATACCCAGTGATGTTCTCTGCCGAAACCGCCACCCTCCGGAAGGGCAAACCGGCTGGTGGTACCGCTGCTCCGGCAGAGTGGGCCGCACACCTAATCCTTCAGTGATACGACCCCAGAAATTCATCCAACTTTTCTTTAATACCGGGAGCCTCAACAAATGGCCTCGGTATCGTTTATGTCGGATTAATTGGAAAGATTACTCGATTTTCATACCGAGCTGGTAGGCGAGGAAGCTCCACTGATTAGCAAAGTCTTCCACCTGCATCCATATCGGTTTGCCTGCGCCGTGCCCCGCCCGGGTCTCCACCGCGAGCCATACAGGTTTATTACAGCCCTGATCCCTCTGCAGGGCGGCAGCAAACTTGTAGCTATGCCAGGGCACCACTCGATCATCGCGATCGGCAGTGGTAATCAGAGTGGCTGGATAGCAGGTACCCCTGCGGGTATTGTGCACCGGGGAGTAAGCGTGCAACGCTTTAAATTCCTCACGATTTTCACTCAAGCCATAGTCACTTGACCACTGACGCGCATTGGCGGAAGCCGTATGATAGCGCAGCATATCGAGTACACCCACCACAGGTAGTGCCGCAGCAAACAGGTCTGGGCGCTGCACTAGAGTCGCACCCGCAAGCAGTCCACCGTTGGAGCGGCCACTGATACCCAGTTTCTCTGGAGAGGTAACTTTTTCCTCAATCAGCCACTCAGCTGCGGCAATAAAGTCATCGAATACATTTTGCTTTTGGGTTTTGGTGCCCGCTTGATGCCAGGCATTGCCGTACTCACTACCACCGCGCAAGTTGGCCAGTGCCAGGGTACCGCCCATATCCAGCCAGCCCACAAAGCGATTGTAGAAGCGTGGCAACTGAGCGGAGTTGAAACCACCATAACCATACAGCAGCGTAGGGTTGGAGCCATCGCGTTTCATGCCCTTCTTATGCACCAGGAATAAAGGTACGCGGGTGCCGTCTTTGCTCTTATAGAAATGCTGGCTCACGGTTAAGCCAGAGAAATCTGTCGCGTATTTCGGCCGCTTGAACAGCTTGGTTTCACCAGTCTGCACATTCAGGTGGTAAATGCTCGGCGGGGTTATAAAATTGGAGAAAGAATAAAAGGTCTCCACTTCATCCGGCTCGCCGTAAAAGCCCTTCACGGAACCCACACCGGGTAGCTTCAGCTCGTACTGTTTCTTGCCGTTGGTATCGGTCACCAATACCCGCGACTTGGCGTCTTCCAGGTAATGAAGTACGAAGCGATCGCCGATATAGCTGGCACTCTGCAGGGTACTGTTTGTTTCCGGCACCAGGTCACGCCAGTTCTTGCGTTGCGGCCTATTCAGGTCGATAGCGATCACACGCCCCAGTGGTGCTCCCGCGCTGGTCTCAAAAAAGAAAGTGCTCCCCTTATTGCCAAGATACTGGTACAGACCATCCCAGTCATCCAGCAGCTTAACGACCTTGCCACTTTTATCGCGCAAGTCGCGATAGTAGAAGCCGTTGGAGTCATAGCCATCGAAGATACCGAATAACAGGTAGTTCCCATCGTCACTTACCGCTGCTCCAGGGTTGCGGGTGGGATGATCCGTAATTTGGTATATCAACTGGTCTTGCTTCTGAGCATCCCCCAGGCGGTGAAAATAGACTGCTACCTGCTTGCTATCATCCGCAGTGCCATCCTTGTTAAACGGGTAGCGGCTATAGTAAAAACCAGACTCATCCGGAGCCCAGCTGGTATCACTAAACTTGATACCGGTCAGCTGCTCCTCCAAGTCCTTGCCTGTCTCAAGATCGCGAATACGATAGTCGGTCCAGTCAGTCCCACCATCAGAGATACCGTAAGCCAGGTATCGGCCCTTTGGACTGACTTTGAGGCGTTTGGCTGCAATAGTGCCATCCTCGCTCAGGCTGCGCGGGTCCAGCATTGGCTTGCCGTCCTGGGCAAGCTCTGGGGTGCGGTAGAAAATATTCTGGTCCCAGTCACCGTTGTTATAGTCGTAATAGTAACTGTCACCTTTCTTATAGGGCACGCCATATCGCTCATAGCGCCACAGTTCCGTAAGGCGGTCATTGATCTTCTGCCAGCCGGGCAAATGTTTCAGATGCGGCAGAGCATGCTCATTTTGGGCCTTAACCCACTCTTTAACCTCTTTGTTGGACATGTCTTCCATCCAACGATAGGGATCCGCCACCTCGATACCGAAATATTCATCCACATGTTCGACTGCTTTACTCTTTGGGTAAGAGTCTGCCGCCTGCACACTAGCTGTGGCCAGGGCTCCAGCCAGGAACGCTATTAACTGTTTCTTCATACCGTATTCTCGGTTTCTCTACGTTAATCAGTCCGCTAATCTAGGGCATTTACACACAGGGTTCCAGAGAGAAAGAGAGGTCTGAGATGAAAGGATTGATCCAGCGGGTTAGCCACGCCCGTGTAGATGTGGCTGGAGAGTCAGTCGGAGCCATCGACAACGGATTGCTGCTTCTATTGGGCGTGGAGGCCAAGGATAATCATGAGAGCGCAGACAAATTGCTGAACAAGGTACTGAATTACCGGATTTTTTCCGACGAAAATGGGCGTATGAACCTGAATGTACAGCAGGCCGGCGGTGGTTTATTGGTCGTCAGCCAGTTTACCCTGGTAGCCGAGACTGACCGCGGCCTGCGCCCCAGCTTCAGCCGTGGTGCCAGCCCCCAGCAAGCCGAAGCGCTCTATGACTATTTCGTCGAGCGTGCAAAATCCCAGTTTTCGCCTCTAGCCAGCGGAGTTTTTGCTGCAGATATGCAGGTCTCCCTCCTGAATGACGGCCCGGTTACTTTTATGCTGGAAACATAATTTGCGGTATCGCCACTGGATTTTCGCCGATTACCATCCTGCAAATTATCGAGTAGTTACTTGATTCCAGGGCTGCAACGGAACTTGTTTTAACTCGCATTTAAGGGAAAAGATTAAACCTCTCATAATTACTATTGGGTCAGAAGGAAAGAATACACTGCACTCGAGACGCGCTGTGAATACACTCCTGTAAGCCCGTAATCGGCATCCATGTCTCATACGGTCCCGAGCACAGTGTATTCTTTCCTTCCCTCTTTTTAGTGTCATGGTAGAAATCGCAACCCGGGAAGAAATTCTTGTATGCCCTAAAAACAGAAAGTGAACACAGTGCGCGTTCTCTTTGTCACCGCAATTGGCTGTAGGGCTTGGGCAAGTTTACCTAACCGCTTGTAGAATAGGTAAATTCGGCTTATTTAGTAAAGTTGGTAGCTATGGAAATCTCTGTAACAGAAGATATTCTCCTCAAACCCCTCACAGATGCAGATGCGCAGGAAATTCATCTACTTATTGAACAGAACCGTTCCCTATTGGCGAAATATCTCTATTGGGTAGAGTCAATTAAGGATCTATCCAGCACCAGAGAATATCTTCGCCAGCGAATCTACAGTAAAAATACCGGAGCCGCTTGGTACAAGATTATTTTTGAAGAAAAAGTTTCAGGCATTTTCGGTATAAAAGAGGTAAATTTTCATAAGCGATGCGCTGAAATTGGTTACTGGCTCTCCACCCACTGCCAGGGCCGAGGAGTTATAACGAGAGTAGTGGAAAAAATATGTGTGCATCTGAAAAATAACCAAGGGGTCCGTAAACTTAGTATTCAGTGCCTCTCTGAAAATATAGCTAGCATTGCAATAGCTTAGCGGGCTGGTGGTATCCATACAGATACAGTTGTCAACCATTATACTATTGATGGCAAAACCCAAGATCTCAAAATCTACACCATAAGTCTTTAGGCAACTCTTTCTACAAACAGTTAATTGTTCTCAAGAGATTACACTTTAGAAGAGAGCACTAAGACAACAGGTGCAAAACAAACTACGCAATTGCACCACTAACCTTATTGTGGCTTGGTCTTTACCGGGCTCCACTCCAAACCATCCGCTCCCTGCCCAGCCCTAAATACCCGCCCAACAGTCCAGTTATCAGTATCTATTTCTACTACTTTTCCATCTCTCTGTGACCCGGCAAATAGAAATTTACCATTCGGAGAAAATAGTAGAGAAGCGGGCTCACGGGCACCTACAGCACCTACGTCTATTGCCTTGATTTCTTTACGTGTCGCCGCATCATAGATCAGTATCCTATGCCCCTGAAGGTCAGCTACAGCGACTAACTTCCCATCCGGATTAAAACGAATCCGAATAGGTAAATAACCCACATCCAAGGTCTCCTTCTTCTTGAGACTATCAGTGTCGTAGATAAAAATATTTTTCGACTGATTGTTTCCTATCCATAACTCTTTACCATCGGGGCTAACCCAAACCGCCTCTGGTCCCTCACCGGCGGGAAGTGTGGTTTTCAGGTTCATTGACTCTGTATCGATAACACTAAAAGTATCAGAGCCGCGACTGGTGACATAAGCGGTTTTGCTATCCGGTGACAGAGCCAATAAATGGCTGCCTATCTGATCTGTTGAGACAGACCCAATTACTTTTCCCGATGAAACATCTACTTTAATAACATCATTGGTTTCTTCTGTTGTGACAATCACATTGTTACTATCGCCCAGCCAGGCAATACCATGGGGGCCCATGTGCGGGCTAATCTTGATGATGCTAATTCGCCTGCCCGTTGCCACATCAAAAACATTTAATTCCTCACCTACATAGCCGTCCTCAAGATAGGAAACCACTACTGCCTTGCTCTTGTCGGGAGAAAGAATCATTTCATGGGGTGCGCCCCCCGTTTCTGGCCGTTTAATTTCCTGGCCATTCTCCAGGTCTATAAAGCTGACTGTACCTTCATATTTATTTCCTACAATCAGCGTACTGGCATTAGAGACTCCAACACCCACAAACAGGCTAGCCAGCACACAAGCGAATACTATTTTCATCAAGAGACCTCAAACTTTAACGAGCCCAGAGCCCGGCAAACCAAAATTATCCGCTTTGAAGAACTATAAATATGACTATCTTGAACAAGGACACAAAGGAGTCTTTAGTGGCGTCAAGTTCTCTTAAGAATAGGCGTTATTTCCAGTATCAAATAAAGGCAAACTCTAGAACTATTCTTCATAAAAAAACCTTATCAACAGAAACCATGGATAGACCTGTGCATAACTCCGGGATATCCACTTTCAGATCCCAGTTTCCGCAGGGGGCTTTTTAATGGGTAAAAAAACACCACTGATTTTTAGGGGATTTCCACAGGCCGGCCGTTATTAACAGAATGGCTGGATAGACTTGTGTATAACTGTGGTATATCCGCGGCCAGCCTTACAGCTGTGTGACATTGCACGAGCGCACAAAAAATCACCGACATTTTATTGATATTTTTGTGTCACTTTTTTCACTGTTAGTGCTCTTTTTTACAGCGGAGAGGGTTTCTTACTAAAAAGAGGGAAGGAAAGAATACACTGCGCTCGGGACCGTATGAGGCATGGATGCCGATTACGAGCTTACAGGGATGTATTCACAGCGTGTCTCGAGTGCAGTGTATTCTTTCCTTCTGATCCAATAGTAATTCGGGAAATTTTATCGAGAAGAGTACTAGTAGCACTGCGGAAAATTATTTCGGAATACCCTTCAAGAAAAAATCACAGTAAAAATAGAGGGGCGAATTATTTTTTCGGGAGAAAAGACGGTGGTAGAAGCCTTTCCTTTTTA